>JAFAVN010000133.1 GCA_019242435.1 Verrucomicrobiota bacterium
CGCCCACGCTACCCCTGAGGGGCAAATGTACGGCCTTTACGGTTTACGCCTGCTGAATGATCCGGACTTTGAAAGGTTTGCCGGCCAACTCCAGAATCAACCGGGAGAGATCTTGACCACCACCACGGCGGTCGGTTTCCATAAGACGCGTCAGGAAGTGATTCAGCGAATCCGAGAAAAAGACTTTCGTTTCTAATCGTTTGCAACTTTCCCAGCTTCCGACGTGTCGTTACTGACGGTTTACCTAATTCTTAAGCAGATATGAAACCAATATCAGGAACATTACGTTTGATTGCAGCCATAGCTTGCTGTTCTGTGTCGCTTGCCCTCGGACAAACGATTGTCCACACGGCAGAGAACGCTCAACAGATCGTCGCCTCGAATCAAAAGTTGAGTTATGACGGCGGAAATAAATCATTTCAATTCGTCGGTAGTGACGACGAAATTACGATCACCGGCGATTGTGCGGCGGTTTCGGTGGTCGGTTCGAATAATAAAATCGTTCTTGACGGGGTGGGGATGGTCCAGACCAGCGGGCACGATAATCTCGTTACCTATCGTCACGGACTTAACGGCGATAACCCTAAGGTGGCTAGTATTGGCGAGAACAATAAGGTCGTCGCTGCGACTCAATAGTCTGCTAAATCTCAAAAGCCAGAATATAGGGTAACTTCCCCGGGTTCAAAAAACGCAGTAAAGAATAACCGACTCCGGAAATTCCTCGAAAAAGGCTGGGCGAGAAGCAAATGTTCTCGCCCACGCTGGGTTGGAATCGGAAAAATGCGCCGCTCAAGCCGCGCTGCAGGCTGTCCTCGATCAAATTGTTAGCATCGGTTTGTAAATGTGGCAGATCGCACTCCCGAGCGACATAGGCTAAAGCCTCGGAAATACCAAAGTTCCCGCAACACCAATGGTCCATCATTCCGCGGCGGCCAATCTTATTTGATAGATTGGCAATGTTCTCTGCCAGGCACCCTGTAGTTAATAGACTTTTGGTAGCCGCCTGACAAATCATGATGCCGGCGGCGCCGTTGCACCAATTGTTCATCGAGGTCTTCTGGCCATGCAACGCGATGGGCCAGCACAATCTTTCCGGATCGAACTGTCGGTTCTCGATCTCCAGAGCATTTGCAATCAGGAAATCATACTGATGATCGGAAAAAACGCGGCGATATCGATCCAAAGCAAGCACGATTCCGGCGATGCCGTGGGCCAGGCCCAGGTACCAGTTTCCGTCAGTGTGACGCCACCCTGAACCCGGATCGAAATGCTCTGCCAGAATACGAGCTGCCATTTTGGCATTCGCTGCTGCTTTTTGGTCTCCGGTTGCTTCAAATAGCCGAGTTGTGGCTAACAGAAAACCCGCGGTCCCGGAGGTCAGGTCCAAACCGCTTGTCTTAGAGACCTGTTGAATCCGGCTGTTCAAATCAAGAGCAAGTTTGCTCCATTCGTCCTGTTTGGTGAATTTTGCTAACAGGATACAACCATAGATCAGCGCCCCGATCCCCTGACAAATCCCGAAAGCGTAGTTTGATGGGAAAGTGAACTCCTTTAGCTGGTCAACCAGACGTTGAGCTCGCGTCTGAGGAAAAAGCTGGAGACCAAGAACGTGGTCTGCCGCAGCAAGGAAAACCAAAGGGCCGAAATCGCCAAGGTACAAACCTTGCCTTTGGGCTTCGCTCAGTTCAGCAGGCAGATAATTTGGCGGCTCCCACAGGTAGCTACTATCGGGCGAGTTTATCCGCCGGGAGATTTCTACTGCAAATCGGCGTACGACTATCTCTGCATCTTTCGGGCTTACCGGTTTTTTGATTCGAACGGGGAATCGCTTTAACGACTCTGTAATGACCTCAATCTGAAACCGGAGATCGTCTTCTGAGGTAGCGGCGATCCGCTGCGTCACCGTATCAATCGGCTTTGCTACCACTAAATTCGATCCGCAAAAATGCAGACTTCGCAGATCCCTGCTATCAAGCCGGACGCGAAACCGCGGTATATCCAATCCCAGCAGGCAGTCTGTCTCAAAGTCTATGAGTTGTTGGCTCTCAGCCGTCAGCGCACCATCTCGAAGATGAACTCGATAGAGCTGTTCAAAAACCGCGCTGTGGCGAAATCCTGAGGTCAAATTCTCGTTGGTGCGCGCTTGCTTCAGTAGAAGAACGTAGAGTTGGGTTGGTCGATATAAGACCCTCGTTTCTACTTGATTGAACCGTCCGATAAGCCCGGCGAATTCCGCTTTACGACTCAGGATGAACCGGTAAAAGCTTGAGAATCCCTCGGTTAGATCTGCGCGGTAATGTCGCACGTCCTGAATTGCATCCTGCAGCCGCACTGCGTTCTTCGTATGCCGGACTGGTGCGGACCTGGCAACTGGCCGCATGTCATTGCTGTTGAGATCTTCCCATTCTATAATCTTTCGCTCGGGAACATCGATTACACCGGGTCCCAGGCCTGAATAATCGGCCGGTTTGTGCGATGCGGTTATCTGCCAACACGGAAGCAGCCCGGTTTCGATGACAGACGGCCTTCCCATAGAGGACGTATGGGCGGCCTGAGGCGCGGATTCGGCACCTTGGCGTGCCGGTTGGAAGAAGCATTCGGAATCGATGGGCGTTGGCCGGTCGCCGGCAGCGACCAGGTTCTCGTCCCACAGATCCACTGCATTGAGTAGATAAGCCAGACAGAGGAGTTCCCCGCTGCTTCGGTAGTATCGTCTAACCTCTTCCGCAGATCCGCAGGGGCGCTGTTCAATGTACTGCTCCCAGATATAGTCCGGGCGGGCAACCAGCCGAGGGATTTGCCAGCGCGGGGTAAATCCTGCCTCCGCGAGCCAGTCTCCAATGGAATGGAGAGCCTCAGCGCTGGATCCGTTCTTTGGTTTGTACAGCGCTTTAGAGCCGTCGTTGAAAGTCAAAATAATGGCTTGCTGCCCCCCGTTGTGCCGGTCGGAAACAGCCATGCGGGTAGCAGAAAGCTTCGCGCCGGCAACTTGACACTGAGCAACCGTCAGTAGATCCAGAAAATCTGTTTCGTAACGATCAAGGAACAGGTTTGTTGTTTCGATCCAGGTGGTTAGCAGGCGGTTGAGCTGGCGTCCGAGAACCGGGAATCGTTCAAACAGAAGCAGGTAGGCG
>JAFAVN010000250.1 GCA_019242435.1 Verrucomicrobiota bacterium
CGACAGGAGCATGACCTTTGCCCCTTGGTTCAATACGTCTATCCGCGAACCGTAAAGGTGCCCGTCCAGTATTTGAAGATGGAAGAAGCCGGGAGTGAAAAATTGATTAAATAATAGTAGCAGAGCGAGTGCTCCGACCGTCCAGAATATCCTTTGGCGGCGCAGAAAGTAGAGAATCGCGCCAAATGCAATCCAGAAGAGTAAATCAGAGATCCATTCCATCATGCCAGGGGGCGCTCCAACCCGTGAGCCGCGATCGATTGCATGATAGCTTCCTCGGAAATTTCTGTCTCTACCAATTCACCTACTTTCCGTCGATCGCGCAACACGACTACACGTTGGCTCTGCCGAACGATTTCCTCTAATTCGGAACTGATAAAGAGCACAGCCAGGCCATCTTGCCGTAGGGATTGAATTAGTTTCTCGATCTCGGCTTTGGCTCCGACGTCGATGCCGCGAGTCGGTTCGTCTAAAATGAACAGTTTTGGTTCTGTTGCGAGCCATCTAGCCAGAAGCACCTTCTGTTGATTTCCGCCGCTAAGATTCCCGACTAGCTGTTCCCGGGTAGGAGTCTTAATATCTAGCGATTGAATAAGCCGGTCCGCCAGAGTTTCCTGTTCGGGGATCGACAGCCGTTTCCAGCTGCCGCGGCTCGCCTGTAAGGCCAGGATGATATTCTCCCGCACAGTGAGGTTAGGAATGACGCCCGCGACCTTTCGATCTTCCGGGGTTAAAGCCATCCGGCAACGAATTGCGCCCCGCGGTGACTTAAACTTTACAGCTCGACCGTTAACCCGAACGGTCCCGAGGTCCGGCCGGTCCACGCCGAAAAGGAGCCTGGCAGTTTCGGTTCGGCCGGAGCCTAGTAACCCGGCCAAGCCAACCACTTCCCCCGGACGAATATCCAGATCGATACCTTCGACGGAACCCTTTTTGCCTAACCCGTGTGCCTCCAGGATCGGCGCCTCTGACCGAATGCTGGCTGTGCTCGCCCGTTTCTGTTCGAGCGCCTCTACTTGGACGACGGCTTTCCCAATCATATGGGAAACAAGTTCGATTCTGGGGAGATCTTTCGTCGGGAAACAACCTACGCGGCATCCGTTCCGTAAGACCGTGATTCTATCCGTAATTTCGTAGGTTTGTTCCAGGAAATGCGTGATGAAGATAATCCCAAGACCGTCTTCTCTCAGTTTGCGGAGCTTTTTGAAAAGCTCGCTGACTTCGTTTTTGTCCAGGCTCGACGTAGGTTCATCCAGAATCAAGAGCTTAGCGGAGATGTCGAGTGCCCGGGCGATTGCAACCATTTGCTGTATGGCAATGGAGTAAGACGAAAGCTGGCGGTTAACATCCAGCGTGAGATCCAACCTGGCTAAGGCAGCTTTTGCTCTTTTGGCAATCGCGCCCCAGCGGATCACACCTAGCAAGGTGGATTGCCTGCCCAGGCAGATATTTTCTGCGACTGACAAATGGGGGATCAGATTTACTTCCTGATAAACCGTGCTGATACCTAACGCTTCGGCCTCGGCAGGCGAGTTTGGCACGATGATCTGGCCGGCTAACCGCGTTTGACCGGCGTCCCGCGGAAAGACGCCGGTCAAAACTTTGATGAGCGTGCTTTTCCCAGCTCCGTTCTCGCCCATTAGAGCATGGATTTCACCCGCGTTTACCGCCAGGTCGACCGAGTCCAAGGCCTTCACACCTGGGAAACTCTTGGTTAATCCGTTAATCTCTAATAGGGGCGTTGCCATAGAAGCACAGAATTTAGGAGCCCGAATTTCGAACTTCGAATGGCAGCGCTGGGTCCGCGAAATCTAACCTGCCACCGGGGCCTTTGGGCCAGTTGACTGTGCCCGTACCGCGGCACCGTTTTGCCACTCTAAATTCGAAATCCGAACTCCTAAATTCTTTTCTGCGCGCGCTTATGCTCTAGTACTGTCTTTTTGGCAGTTCTGTCGCTGCTTGCGATTGTTCGTACACGCCTTCCTGTGTCACTACCCGATGAGGTACTTCTTCGCCTTTGGCCACTTTTTCGATCAAGTCGAACAACTGGGGCCCCAACAGCGGATTGCACTCTACCGTGACGTTCAGTTTTCCATCCTTCATCGCCTCGAACGCGCCACGAACCCCGTCAATAGACACAATCTTGATGTCCTGGCCCGGTTTAATGCCAGCCTCTTCCATTGCCTGGATTGCACCCAATGCCATGTCGTCGTTATGGGCAAAAAGAACGGTGATGTCTTTGGCATTCGGAGCCTTCAAGAATGCTTCCATCACTTCTTTTCCCTTTGCTCGAGTGAAGTCACCGCTCTGCGACATGACAATCTTCAGGTCCGGATACTTCTCGAGGACTTCCCGGAACCCTTTAGCCCGGTCAATAGCCGGCGCCGATCCAACCGTTCCAACTAGCTCGGCAATTCCTCCTTTTCCGCCGGTGAGTTTGACTACTTCATTTGCAGCTCGCCGGCCTTCCTCGATGAAGTCTGAACCGATGAAGCATTTGTATAAAGAAGGATCCGACACCTTGACTGCCCGGTCGGAGAGCACGACTGGAATACCAGCCTTCTTTGCTTCCTGCAGCACCGGTTCAAATCCGGTTTCCACAACCGGGGAAAATGCAATCACGTCGACACCTTGAGCGATGAACGAGCGGATCGCTTTGATTTGGTTTTCTTCCTTCTGTTGAGCATCGGAAAAACGCAGGTCGATCCCGCGTTTCGCGGCTTCCGATTTGATCGATTCGGTATTCGCGGTTCGCCAACCGCTTTCAGCGCCAACTTGGGAGAAGCCTACTACCAGTTTCTTCCCGTTCTTATTCGTGTCCTCGGCGAACCCGAGGGTAGCGACTACTCCGAAAATGGCTGTCGTCGCCAGTGTGTATATAGGATATCTGCTAACAAAGGATCTCAATGATTTCATAAGCTCTGGGGGGTTGCTTGCTGCTCAACACCGCAAACTATTGCGGGGGGTCGAGAAGCTCAACCTGAACCCGCAATACTGTGTTTCAGAAAAAAGATCAATGTTTTCTTGGCGTCGTAATCGATTTACTCGGCTCAGAAATGAGAGCGGTCACGGCCTCTGTATTGGTGCATTTTGTCGCTAAATCCTGTGAACGATCACAATTGACCGAACCCAGCGATCTAACGCCTACGCCTTTGGTCATCTTCTGTCATGGTCCTGATATTTCAGTAATAGCTCATTTTACTTGTCAGACCGCCAATTCCACAGCAAAAGGTAGCCTCTACAAGGATCGTGATTGAGCCTCTGAAAGCCGGCAAATGGAGAAACAGCGGGCGTGGTTCAATGATTCTTCAGTTTGATAAAAGTTATAAAATGCAGAAACCATATAATTCCCCTATGATAAAACCCACCAAGCTGTTGCTTTCCGCTGCAGTGCTCGGCCTGTCCCTTGGGCAGTTCGCGGTTAAAGCTCAAGACAACAAACCTCTCAAATTGGCTTTCCTGACGAATAACGCCTCGGACTTCTGGACGATTGCCAGGAAGGGTTGCGAGCAGGCGCAGAAAGAAGTGCCCAATATATCGGTCGATTTTCGTATCCCTTCGGATGGAACCGCTGCAGAACAGACCCGGATCTTTGACGACTTGCTGGTGAAAGAGACCAACGGAATCGCGCTGAGTCCGGTGGACCCGGCCAATCAGACGGCTATGATTGATCGAGGCACGGAAAAGGCATTGATCGTCACCCAGGATAGCGACGCGCCCAACAGCAAGCGGGCTTTCTACGTTGGCACAGATAACATCGCTGCCGGCCGGCAAGCCGGTGGGTTGATCCAAAAGGCGATTCCCAAAGGGGGTAAGATTATGCTCTTCGTCGGAAAGCGCGATGCTCAGAACGCGAAGGAGCGAATTCAGGGCTTGGAGGAAGCGATCAAAGGCTCAAACATCACCGTCATTGATGTGCGAACCGACGACACTGACCGAGTTCGGGCTAAACAGAACGTGGCTGATACTCTCGTAAAATACCCTGATGTAGCCTGCCTGGTCGGACTCTGGAGCTACAATGGCCCCGCCATTATCGGTGCGGTCAAAGATGCGGGCAAGGCCGGTAAAGTCAAAATCGTCACTTTCGACGAAGAGAATGATACGCTTCAGGGAATCAAGGACGGATACATTGAGGCGACCGTCGTACAGAATCCGTACGAGTTCGGGCGTCAGGCGGTGACTCTTATGGCGAAAAAACTTCGCGGCCAAGACATTAATATTCCTGAGAAGAAAGCCTTCATCGTTCCCACTCGCGCCA
>JAFAVN010000321.1 GCA_019242435.1 Verrucomicrobiota bacterium
TATCGCGGCTCCCGTCATACCGAGAGTGACCTGCCAACGATACGGTTTAAGGTAACCGAGAAGACGCCACACGATGGCCAATCGGTTAGTATTTACCGAGGCTTGCGCTTCTTTGATGGGCCTTACCATCGACTGGCGGTAGTCATCTTGTAACTCGAGAGATTCACCCTCCGATTGCTGCCGGATGGCGAACAGCACGTGACTGATAGCCTGGCGTTGCCGGTGACTATAACGAAGGGTTGCGAACGGGTGTTCTTCGTCACAAACCAGGAAATGGATAACCGTGCAGCTTAGCCCCGGTTCTTCGATAATCTTCGTCAAGCGCGATCGCGGAATCACTCGGATCTGTTCGTCGGCGGCCCGATCCGCTGCTCGAACGACTGCGAGATAGTTGACAGTTAATGCTATCCAGTTTTGGCAGAGACGCAGCGACGAATCGAGATCGGTTAAGCCGTATAGCTGGACGCTTTCACCGGTACAGGCACGCTCGAGCCGGTCGCGAACGTCGCGAGGGATCGTATCCGGTTGATCGAGATAGCGATCAAAAAGTTGAGACGTGGGGTCAAGCATAAGCGTAGAGATGTAGACAATAGTGTGAGTTGCCAGACACGAGAACGTGCGGCGCGCGTGGGTCCCAGCCGGAGAGACCGGCTGCTAACGAACTGCCTAGTTCGTTGTCAGCCTAAGGCCGTTCCAAAAACCGGAAAGAGGGACATTCCGCCATAGGCTTCCGCGACGCATTTCAGATTGATGCCGGCGAAGTTGATCATGGCGTGTCTCCTCTCGGACTCCGCGGGAAGAAAACAGAAGCGCCGGGAATTAGCAAGTGGAAAGTAGCCGGACTCGCCCCAAGCTCGCTCCGGAATAGCAGAAAGCAGAGCAAGCTTGATCGGCCCAGGCGCGCTGGACCGGTCAACCGGTCCTCTGCTATGTGCTATGTGCTATCTGCTATTCGGAGCGAGCTCCGACGCTAACGCTTAGGCTCTGTACTATTGCGGTGGCTACTACTTTGACTCTCGGGGCCTGCCCGCTCGCCCGTCCGGCGCCGCCTTTGCTTGGTGACCTGGCTCGACATGAGGAGGTTCTCAGGGGCGAACTTGGTTAACACCAGCATGGTGCCCTGGCGCCTCCGCTGGTAATCGACCTGGTCGAACGCGTGATGAATCAAATGGAGCCCGAGACCGCCAGGCCGGACATGATCGAGCGGCCGTCCTTGAACTTTGGCAGCTTCAGCTTGTTCACCGTAGTCTCGCAACCGAAATCGGACACCTTTAGGATGACTCTCAAGCGCGAGTGTAATCAGTTTGTCCTCTGCTAAGTGATAAGCGTGTCGGATGATATTAGTGCAGGCCTCGTCGATGCCTAATACCATCAGATCGACTTGCCGGTTAGGGAAGCCCCGGTCCTGCAAAAATTGGCGCACACAATTTCGGACCAGTCCAAGATTAGCTGGATGGCTGGCGAACTCGAGCTTCTTCATTTCAAACCTATAGCTAAAATCGTCAAATCGTCGTACGGTGCGACTTCCCCTCTGTGCTCAGCCTCGGCCTTGATCAAGCCCGCGACTAGGGCAGAGGAATTTTCAATCGGTTCAGACAGTGCCTTGGTAATTCGCTTGAGAGAGAAGCTCTGTCTGGAGGCATTAAACGACTCGAGCAAGCCGTCGGTATAAATTACAACGTGGGACCGTGGCAGTAATCGCATCTGGTTAACCTCGTAGGTTTGATCTCGAACAATACCTAGTGGTGGCGCGGCCAAAATCTCCGGCTGCTCTACTGAGCCGTCTGGTAACCTGAGTAGAGGCGGGAGATGGCCGGCAACAGCAAATTCAATGAACCGCTGGTTTGGGATAATCTTTCCCAGAATAGCAGTGATAAACATTCCCCGGACGGTGCGAGCACATATCCGGGCATTCCACTTGGCCAAGGCATCTGCCGGCGACATCCCCGGGTGAACAATGAGCCGCAGCATGCTGATAGCTTGAGCCATCAGTAAGGCAGCCGACACCCCTTTTCCGGCAACATCACCAACCACAAAATAGAATTCGTGGTCCTTCCTTTCGAACACGTCATAGAAATCGCCGGCAATATTGCCCGCCGGCCGGTAATGCGCCGCGAGACTAAGCAGTGCTGTTGACGGCAGCACGTCGGGTAAGAAAGAGTGTTGGATCTCCGTGGCCAGGGTCAAATCCCTCTCCAGTTGCTTGCGTTCGCGTTCGCGTACAATAGCCCGCATTTTGGCAATGGCGGTTGCGACCAGGTTGCCATAGGCCTCGAATGCCTCCAGATCGAGATGGTCAAACTGCGGTTTGTCCAACGGATTTAAGACTTGTAATACCCCTATCTCGGTCTCTTGCTGAAAGAGCGGAATACAGAGGATGGATCGCGTCATGAACCCAGAGGTGCGATCCAGTTCCGGGTAAAATCGGGAGTCCTGATAAGCATCGATCACCAGAACGCTTTTCCGATGTTCGCGCACCCAGCTGGCGATACCGCGGCCGCGAGGAATCTTGACCGGATGAGCAAGTGCTTCACCGACCGGCCCTCTGGCGATAGTAAGTTCGAGATCGCCAGTTGTCTCATTAATTAGAAATAAGGAACTGGCCTCGGCATGCATGACGCGCCCCGCTACATCCAGAATAGCGCTAAGCAGCTCATTAAAATCGGTAATCGAGTTGATCAAGGCACTAACCTCAACTAGCCCTCGATAGATATTCACTGAGCGCTCGAGCTCATCGGTGGTGGCCAGCATGGTGGCCCAGTATATCATGGGTAGATGATGCGCAACAGCTACGGTGGAAGCAGATAGGATCTAGGAGGCGGTGCGATAAGTCGTCCGTTCGGCTGCGCCGAGCCGCGAGTAAATGCGCACAATGAACACAGTAGACCCTTGAACTCGGCCATCGTGTCCACTTGGTCCATCATGTCCACTATGTCGAGATCTTTGGCCGGTAGCGACTGGGTTGCCGACCCATCGCACCGCCTTCTAGCTACCAGTTCCTAACTCCTTCTTCCGCTGTTTTTCCCAACATTCTCTCAGAGATGTTGCCATTTTTTCTCAAGGAGAGTATAGATTCGGGCTTGTTATGCGCTGTTGGCGGTTCGTTTTCGCGATAATTATCGTATCAGGCCTGTCGAACGAGGTTACTCGCGCTCAGGTCACGGCTTATGCCGCTTTGCGAACGCTAGGTTCGGCGAAAGGGGAAAAGGCGCTGAGCCAGATTTTGTCGGTTTCAAGTGAAGGTACAACGACTCAACCAAGCCATTGGAGGGTCTGCCTTGATGACCCGGCTGCTCGAGGTGGTGTGAGAGAACTCGAGATCACCGGCAACCAAATCACTTCCGAACGCACACCAGTAAGATCTGAGTGGGCTGGCGGAAAAGAGATGGATCTGACGCAGCTCAATCTCGATTCGGACGGGGCCTACCAAGTGGCCGATCAGGAAGCACAGAAGAAGGCTATCAATTTTTCCGCTGTCCACTATCAGTTGGCGATTGATTCGCAGACTGGCCAGCCAGGTTGGACGTTGCAGCTGTTAGATACCGGAAATCAAGCCGTGGGTGCTGTTAAGATCAACGCGGATTCCGGGAACCTGGTTAGCAGCAATTGGGGACAACAAGTTCCTAATGCGGTGGTCGACCGGAGAGCTGAGCCAAACCAGGATGAGCGGTTTTTAGATAGTGGTGACTCGCAACCAGCGGCCCGGCATCATCCTGACAATGGGCCCGGTGGGGGCGTAGCGGTGGCCAGGTCAGTTCCGGACCAAGATTATCAAAACCCCCGCTACTCCGAGCCTCGGGAAGAGCCGGATAATTCTACCCCGGATTCCGGGTCAGGCTCGATCAATGACCGTGCTCACCGATACGCTGAAGGCGCCGAGAATTTCGGCCTTTCCGTCGTGCACAGAATCGAACGCCCGTTCCTGCGGGCCGGCGGCTGGATCCAGAAAAAGGTTACGGGACGCGACACCATCAGCCCCCCGTCCAACAACAGATCTGACGACGACGAAGACGACGATAACGACAACAATACCAGCAACGCACGAGATCAATACAGCAGACCGGTGCATCCGGTGCCGGAATAGGTGCCGCCCTTCGGATGCGAAGTTCGAGGTTTGAAGTTGGTAGTTGCGGCCTTTGCTGCTCAGAGCGTGCGGCCAGCTTCAGCAGTCGAAGAGTTTGGGCGATATTCGTCCGTGGACTTTGAGACAGCCGGGCGTGAGATCCCGATCATGGTGGGGCGAAAACCTGGCGCGGCCTCTCACGCCTTCGCCGGCTGGGCACGCGGGCGCGCCACTTCGTGCCGGAGATTCTTCTTTCTCAGATTGGTCCACCATAGGACGATTGGAGCAGCGATGAAGATGGAGGAGTAGGTGCCGACGATCACGCCCACGACGTTCGTAAACGCAAAATCGTCAAGCACCGGTCCACCGAAGATCCATAGAGCCAGCATGCAGATAAGAGTAACGCCGCTGGTCAGCACCGTCCGGCTCAGCGTCTCGTTGATGCTATCGTTCATCAGCGAGCGAATCGTGCCGGGACGTCCCGAGTGCAGACCTTCCCGGATCCGGTCGAAGACCACGATCTTGTCGTTGATTGAATAACCAGCTACGGTCAAAATCGCGCCGATGGTCACCAGCGAAAATTGCCGGCCGGTGAGCACGAAGATCCCCAGCGTGATAATGATGTCGTGGAACATCGCTACGATGGTCCCGACTGAGAACGAGAATTCAAAGCGGATGGCCACGTAGACCATCACTCCCAGGAAAGCGATCGCCAGAGCGAACAAGGATGTTGTGGCTAGCTGGTAACCCATGATCGGCCCTACTCTATCTAAGTTCTCCACCACCAGACCGCTGGTCGCAGGCGACTGTTTCAACTCGTTCAAGATCTTTTGACCGGTGCCGTATGGAGCACGAATGGCGATCAGGTGAACTGTCTGTTGATTCCGCTGACTTGTTTCCTGCTGAATGACCACGCCGCCAAGGCCCACTTTTTCCAGCTCGTTCCGGACCTGCGCCTCGGTTATCGGTTGATTAGACCGCAGAATCAACGAATCACCACCTGTGAAGTCGAGGTTAAACATCCCGACGCCACGGATGCCAAAAGCAATGCCGGAAACGATCAATAAAATGATGGACGCGACAACCGATAGCTTCCATTTACCCAAGAAATCGAAATGCTTCGAGCTGATCAGGTGAAGCATCGAGATCTTCTTCACCAGGTTCAGATGGATTAGCCAGCTGAAGATGTTCCGGGTCAGCAGCAGGGCCGAGAACATGGAGGCGATGATACCGAGAGTCAAGGTGATGGCGAAGCCTTTGACCGGGCCGGACCCGAGCCAGAAAAGGATGACCACCTTCAGCAAAGTTGTCACGTTCGCGTCGAAAATCGCGCTGAAAGCCTTCCTATACGCCGTATCGATTGAGGCTTTTAACGTCTTGCCGGTCGCCAGTTCTTCCCGTAACCGCTCGTAAATGAGCACGTTGGCATCGATGGCCATTCCGATCGTCAAGATCACGCCGGCAATGCCCGGTAATGTCAGTACGAATCCGAACAGCGACATCGCTCCAAACAGCAGGATTCCATTAACCGCCAACCCGATTAAAGCAACAGCGCCCGCCGCGCGGTAATAAATCAGAACGAAAACCAAGGTCGCCGCCAAGCCGGCTAGACCAGA
>JAFAVN010000026.1 GCA_019242435.1 Verrucomicrobiota bacterium
CGGGCTTGAGCTAGAGTCCTGTCCCATAAATAACTTGGCTTTCGCCGCCGGCCAGTTGGCGGTTTTTTCAAGGGCAACGACGAGCCTATCTAAGTTGATACGTAAGGAGTGAGCAATGCGGAAAAAAACCGCCAACTGACCGCGGCCCGGGAGGTTGCGATGAAAATGGGCCGGCGGCCCCGTTGCTCGTCGCTTACGTATCAATCGAGATATGAGCCCTCCTTACTGCCGGTCCGGCTCGGACCGCCTTGCCGGTGGCCCCATTTTGATCGCAACGAAAGCCAAGCTATTTATGGGACCGGACTCTAGCGCCTCTCATTGAACTGGTCCACAGCCCGGTCAGCTAACACCGTAAGAACGGAGGGCGAGATTCTGGAATGACTTTCCCAGCCAGTGTGGGGGTCCGTACCACCGTGAGACGGCATATTGGGTAGCAGGCGTGCCACCAGTTTCATGATTCGCGCCAAATAATTTGGGAAAACGGCCTGCACCAGGATCAGGACTCGTGCAGTCAGAGTAAGGGTTAATACCGGTCTCTTCTTCAATGCTGCTTGCAAAATCTTCCGAGCAGCGCGGTCTGCTCCCATAGAAATCAGCGGGGCTCCAGCACTCAGTGAGAACCAGCTGAACTCTTGCCTATGCGCACCCTTAAACAACGCGTTCTGGTGCGATCCAGTTCTCATTAGTCCGGGCGTTACGGTGGTTACGGCAATCTTTTTTGAGGCTAATTCGGCTCGTAAAACGTCGGACAAACCAGTCAAAGCAAATTTACTGGCACAGTAAGGTCCGAGGTGTGGCACGGCTATCCGTCCCCCAATGGACGAAATGTTAATGATCCGCGGGTTAGCTGTTTTCCGGAGGTAGGGTAACACCGCCGTAATCGCAGTCAGCGGAGCCCAGAAATGGATGTTCATGGCACTTATAAAATCGTGCCTGTTCATGGCATCAAACGGTCCAACCAATATCTCGCCGGCATTATTAATCAGCATGTCGATCACTCCGAATCGCTTGCCGATCTGGTCGATGGTGGCGCGGAGTGCGGATTCGTCGAAAATGTCACAAGGCCAGGTTGTCACTATCGATCCGTAGCCGGTAAGCTCCGACCTGGCTTTGGCGAGCTCCGATTCATCCCGGGCGATCAGCGCCAGATCTGCGTTTTGCCGAGCTAAGTTTCGCGCTAACGCAAATCCCAATCCTCGTGATCCACCGGTAATGACAACGACCTGTCCAGCGAAGCTGGCCTGAGGTCTAAGCCCTTTGTACAGTAACGTCGCACCGAGAATCAGCATAGCCGAGATCGGAATTGCTTTGGACTTCATTTGACCTCCCGAAGCCGTGTTTCATTTTTCACGTTCTTCTATGGTATTCGCAATCAAACCTGACGCCGGCCGGAGTTCACCGGAGGCAGCGGCCCTGGAGGGGAGCCGCTTTTGAATGAATAAATGCGATCTCGTCCGGTTTGCATCGGCGTTATCACGACTGATTGCGTGCTAACTGGCGGCTCCCGCGATCAGCCCAGCGGCCAACTTAAACCAATGGGTAATTCCCGGGAGCCGCCTGTTCGGACCTTTTCTTTCCCGGAGCGCGCAATTGCCAATGCCCAAGGCCGCGTTTGCGCGCACAAAAGCGGCTCCCCTCCAGGGCCGCTGGGTCGAATAATCCATCTCTGTTACCTCCCTTGCCCGGATCCCTACGCGAAGCGTTGGAGGCTAAATAGCAACGCATCGGTTGCTCGGCCCAGCGCCCCTGGAGGGGAGCCGCTTTTGAATGAATAAATGCGGTCTCGTCCGGTTTGCATCGGCGTTATCACCATTTGATTGCGTGCTAACAGGCGGCTCCCGCGAACAGCCCAGCGGCCAACTTAAACCAATGGGTAATTCCCGGGAGCCGCCTGTTCGGACCTTTTCTTTCCCGGAGCGCGCAATTGCCAATGCCCAAGGCCACGTTTGCGCGCACCAAAGCGGCTCCCCTCCAGGGCCGCTGGTTGGATCAACCGATGCTCTGCTATCTGCTATTTGCTATTTGCTATCTCGTATCTGCTGTTCCCGACGCTCCGAGCGAGTACGATTCCGCCGGTCTCTCGACCTCGCCTCGGTGTTGCAGCCATCGCGCTGTCTGAGCACAGGCACTCGACCAAAGCGAGCCTGCTGCCCAACCTGCCAAGACATCGCTCGGATAATGGACTCCCAGATAAATACGACTGAGCCCTACCAAAGTCGTGAGTCCAACCGCCACAGATAAGAAATACGCCTTAGCCAAGCTCCCGGTTACCTGGCGCGAGATGACACTGCCCAATGTCAGGTAGACCAGAGCTGACCCCATCGAATGTCCACTCGGAAAACTCGCTGGATCGAATCGAGCCAGGTGCGGAACAACGTTCGGGCGGCGTCGCACGAAAAAGCCTTTCAAGGATTGGCAAAGAAGCAACCCGCTGCCAAGCGAAGCCAGCAGAAAGCCGGCTGCACGAAACCGGCGGTTTAGACAAAGAAACCCGACAAGAACACTTGATACAGTGGTAAGATTCGTACCGCTTCCAAGCGATGTGATATCCTGAGCCACGTCCGGAAGCCATTTCGGTCCAATCGGAGAAGCAAGGTTATCCTTGTGCCGCAAAGCGCACAAAAGTTCGTTATCAAGTGCTTCCAACCGCCCCTTGTACAATCTGGGTAACAACTTTGGAATGGTCTTTAAGGCTACCCAGGCACAGACCGCGCCGACAAAAAGATGAAGCAAAGTGGCCGTTTCGATAGTCAAGCTCGAGTGTTTTTCGTTACCCATAAGATGTCATTAGTTTTTTCGTGTGCCGCACCCCGGAAAGTCGTGGAAACAGGTGATATCGTTCTTTGCGAAGATCGAGGATTGGTAGGGTGAGGCTCCCGCTACGGCAAGGAAGGTTCGAAGCGCTTGGTTCTTCGAATCCATCATCCACCCAATGCCGCTAATCCGCCGAGCCGTCTTCCCCTGGTCTTCCATAGCCTAGTAGGGGATAAAATTTTGCGGGCCGCAAGAAGGTCCCGCGCTAAAACGCGATGACGTCAAAGGGGCCCGCTCGGCGGATTTTCGGTGCTGAGGCAGAGAGACGGACAACCGTGAACCGGCAACAGCGCGAACGATTAGCTGAAAAAAGCTGATACCGATGAGAAGCAAAAAAATTGACCCATCTCCTAGCAACGGGTCAGGACAGAAGACCTTTGCTATCATTTTTGATGCCGGAGACCGCGTGGTAGAAGGGCTTAAAAGTTTCGCGGTCGAACAGGGCCTGGCAGCCAGTCATTTCACCGCCATCGGCGCTTTCAAAGATGTTCTGCTCGCGTACTTCGATTGCGACAAGAAGGAATACCAAAAAATTCCTGTGCATGAACAGCTTGAGGTGCTTTCCCTGGTGGGCGATATCACTATTAAAGACGGGACACCGAATATTCACGCTCATGTGGTTCTCGGTAAGCGAGACAGTAGCACCTGTGGTGGACACCTGATGGAAGCCGAAGTTAGGCCCACGCTTGAGGTCATCCTGACCGAGTCCCCGGCCCACTTAGAACGGCGATTTGATCAAGCAGCCGGATTGCCGCTAATAAGTATATAGGAAGGTTCGGGTTTACCAGGGCAGAAGGAAACTGCCGGCAAA
>JAFAVN010000098.1 GCA_019242435.1 Verrucomicrobiota bacterium
GGTTGATTTTGAGGAGTGATCTGCAGCGGTTTGACCGATAACCGCTGGGCGATTCTCGGGAGCCGCCTGCTTACCGCGGATAGAGCTACCAGCCTACAAAGCGGCTCCCCTCCATAACGAAGGGCCGGCTACACCCCTTATCTGCAATCGCGGATGAGCTCCGGCGAGTTCCGGAGGCTATTCCCGGACGTGGCCCTGACCGATGACTTGATACTTATAGGTGGTCAGTTCTTCGAGACCCATCGGGCCGCGAGCATGCAGCCGATCTGTGCTGATACCGATCTCAGCCCCGAAACCGAACTCGCCCCCGTCATTGAATCGGGTGGAGGCATTCCAAAACACGGCTGCGGAATCGACCTTGTTCAGGAACTCACTAGCGGCAGCGGCATCAGCGGTCACGATGGTGTCGCTATGGTGCGAGCCGTATTCTTCGACGTGAGCGATGCCTTCGTCCAAACTCTGCACCACCCGGATTGAAAGAATCAGATCGAGGTACTCGGTTCGCCAATCCTCCTCAGTAGCAGGCACAATCTCAGGACCAAGAATCTCTTGGGTTCTCTTATCTCCGCGAAGCTCGACTCCGCGGCGCTTCAACTCGGGACCACAGCGGCTCAAAAACGAATCGGCGATCTCGCTGTGCACGAGCAGTGTCTCTGCTGCATTACAAACACTGGGGCGTTGGCACTTGGCGTTAATCAAAATGCTCTCCGCCATCTTCAGATCGGCCGTCCGATCGACGTAAATATGGCAAACCCCGTCGAAATGCTTAATAACCGGCATCCGTGCATGGCTGGAAACCGTCTCGATCAATGCTTTCCCCCCTCTGGGGATGATTAAGTCTATAAACTCGGACATCTCCGCCATCAGACGGACTGCTTCGCGGTCGGTCGAGGTCAGAATCTGAACGGCATCCTCAGGAACACCGGCCTGGCGGCAGCCCGTACGAAGGGCTTCAGCCAACGCGATATTGGAATGCAGCGCTTCAGACCCTCCTCGAAGTAAAACCGCATTGCCGGTCTTCACACAAAGTGAGGCAGCATCGCTGGTGACGTTGGGCCGTGACTCATAAATGATGCCAATTATCCCTATGGGCACACGTACCTTCTTGAACCGAAGGCCGTCCGGTCTTGACCATTCACGGATTAGTTGACCAACCGGGTCCGGCAGCAGAGCGACTTCACGCAAGCTTCGGCTGATGGCGGCCAGGCGTTTATCATCGAGCCGTAGCCGGTCCAAAAGAGCTTGAGACAACCCGCTGACAGCACCACGATCCAAATCGGCTCGATTAGCGGCAAGAATATCGGCGGCAGCAGACTCTATTTGCTCGGCGGCTGCAATCAAAGCTGCATTCTTTGCCCGTTCGGTACACGTCGCCAGCGCACGCGAGGCAGCCCGCGCCCGAGATCCTGCGGTCAAAAGCTGTTGCCGAATGTCACTCATGTTTTAGACCGGGAAGTGAGTCCCGATAGTCTCGCCTTTGGCCGCTTGAAGCAAAACCCCGGGCCTCAACCCGCTTCCGATCACCGTCGCTATGCCGGCCTGGCGGGCGCAAGCTGCTGCTTCCAGTTTGCTTACCATACCACCTCGAGAATAAACACCGGTCTCGTGCCTTGCCAAGGAGCGGGCCGCATCGATGTCTGTCACCTCAGCGATCGTCTCGCCGGTACTGCAAAGAAGCCCTTCCACACTAGTCAGAATGATGAGGAGTTCTGCCCGGCTCAAAATCGCGACCTCAGCCGACAGAAGATCGTTATCTCCGAAATTGAGCTCTTCTACCGCAACGGAATCGTTTTCGTTGATGATCGGAATCACGGAACCGAATCGAAAAAGGCGTTCCAGGGTGTTGCGAGCGTTTTCGTATCGAGTTCGGCTATCCAAATCCTGATGGGTCAGCAGCAATTGGGCGACGCGCAACCCGTGCTGACCAAAAAGCGTTTCGTAAAGATGCATCAGCCGAGATTGTCCTACCGCGGCACAAGCTTGGATTGAAGGGAGATCAGTCGGCCGTTCATGGATACCAAACTGCATCATTCCGGCAGCCACTGCGCCGCTGCTGACCAATACACATTCGTGCCCTGAGGCGGTCAGTTCAGCCAACTCCGAGGTCAGCCGACGAATTTGGACCACATGGAGACCGTCCCTGGTTGGCTTGGTCAGTATCCCAGTACCAAATTTTACAACGATTCTTTTGCGTTTATCTGCCATAGAGGGCTAACCAGCATACCACCTAAATCGGGTGAACGCCGCCGTGGTCGCGGATTACCTAGTCTTAAATAGACGTTATCGCTGCCAATGAAAGGGGTTTTGCGGGAAATTATGGGGGAGCAGGGCGTTCGGATGGATGCTGCAGCCAGGTAGCGGCGACTGTCCGATTACGTCCTTCGCGTGGGTTCAGACTAGGAACCCGATCAGCGCCCGTCATTTGTCGGGACCTCAAGACTCAGTCGCCATTAAGTTGTTGGACGCCGATCTCTGGCGGCTCAAAGCGGCGACTGAACACCTAGGCGTGGCAGGATCTCGAGTCCGAGGACGAGCCTTAGTGGCGAGACGGTCCTCGCCTTCGGGTGGACAGTCGCCGCTACCTTCCAAAACGACATCCATGGCCGGGACTAGCAGCACAAAAGGGACTGTGCGCACGAACATGGGTGCGGAGGCCTGCCCCGGCACCGAAGATGGCCTCCACTCGCCGGATGATCTATGCAAGCTAAGGGAAAGCATGGTAATTCAGGGACAGGACACTAGTGTGAATATTATCGA
>JAFAVN010000276.1 GCA_019242435.1 Verrucomicrobiota bacterium
GAAGATCAAATTGCCTCGACCAATCTTTAGGGGTTGAGCAAACGTTGCAGTGTTTGCCGGATGATCGTGAGCGCAGCGTCAACTTCTGCACGCTCTACGATCAAAGGTGGCAGCAAGCGGATTACTAAAGGACCGGCAGGAGCAGTCAACAATCCACTGTCCAACAAGCGATTGACCACAACTTGAGAGGGTAATTGCTTTCCGTTTGAGAATCCTTCAAACCGGCTGTCCAACTCGAAACCAATGATTAACCCCGCACCCCTAACGCTTTGGATCCCGGCTATCGACCGGAGCTGTTCTTGAATGAATTGCCCGAGTGTAACCGCTTTTTCGATGAGGCCCTGGTCACGAATCGTGTCCAGTACAGCCAAGGAGACAGTACACGCTAAGGGAGTGCCTCCAAAGGTGGTTCCGTGAGAACCGGGTTGCAGGAGGTCGCAAAGCAAGGTCTCTGTGCCATCCTGCCGTGACACGGGTTTCGCTCTGAACCAGGTCGCGCCAAGGGGAAATCCGCCAGCAATTCCTTTGGCCCAGCTGACAGCGTCCGGCGTGACATCCGGTGCGATGGTTCTCCAGCCGCACCAGTTTCCGGCTCTTCCCAGGCCGCACTGAATCTCATCAAACATCAATAATAAATTATGTCGGTCACAAATCCGGCGAAGGCCTCGCAGAAACTCGGCAGTAGTCACCCGAATACCACCTTCCCCTTGGATCGCCTCCACCAGAATTGCTGCCGTCTGCTCTGAAACTGCTGCTTCGACTGCCGCAAGATCGTTGAGGGGCAGGTGCCGAAAGCCCGGGAGTAGCGGGCTAAAACCCGTCTTCACCTTCTCCTGTCCGGTGGCAGAGATACCAGCCATCGTCCGGCCGTGAAAGGATTGGTTGAAAGTCAAGGTTTCGAAGCGCGCAGGCGCGGCGGACGACTTGGGTTTCTCCTCGCTACCAAATTTTCGCACCAACTTGAACAAGGCCTCATTGGCTTCAGCGCCGCTGTTTGAGAAAAACACTTTACCCGGCGTACCGACAATTTCGACAAGACGTTTGGCTAATTCGCCCTGCGGCCTGGTGTAATAAAGGTTCGAGGTATGAATCAGCGTGGCGCCTTGATTTTTCAGTGCGTTGACGATGGCGGGATGAGCATGCCCAAGCGTAGAAACAGCAATTCCAGCTCCGAAATCCAAGTAACTTTTTCCCTGCTCGTCCCAGACACGCACGCCCTCTCCACGCTCCAGAACCGCGTTGTATCGCCCATAGGTGGGCACGACGTAGTCAGTGAATAATTGCCTGGTCTCGGGGTCGCTCATGGAAAAAGAGCAAGGATAGCGCAGTGCGGTTCGCGAAGCAATGACTGGTCTGTCGCCCTTGCTTGAGGCGAGGGCAACCGGCTAGGGCAAGATTTCAGTGCCGATACCTTGAGGGGTGAAAATCTCTGCCAGGAGCGCATGCGGGATGCGGCCATCAATAAAGTGCACCTTACTAACACCGTGCTCGAGTGCAGAAAGGGCGGACTGCACCTTCGGGACCATGCCCCCTTCGATGATTCCTTCCTCCATCAGCTTTGTGCTGGACTCGCGGTCCAGGCGCGGGATCAACGAAGATGGATTCTTGGTATCCCGCATCACCCCGAGGACATCGCTAACGTAGATCATCTTGGAAGCTCTCAGCGCACCGGCCATGGCACCTGCCGCCAAATCCGCATTCACATTCAAAAGCAAGCCATCTTCCGTCCGAGCAATCGGAGAAATTACGGGAATAACTTCGCGCTCGATCGCTTCTCTGACTTGTTCCAGCTGCAAGGAGACCACTTCGCCAACAAACCCCAGATCGATCATTACCTTCCCATCCGGAATCGGCGGCAGCCGCCTGGCCAGAAAGACGTCTCTGCCGGAAAACCCTTCCGCTTCCCCATTGAAAGCGCGGATGGTTTCTACGATGCGGGGAAGAATCGTGTGGTCCAAAGCGCCTTCGACAATGACAATGCTCTCTTGGTCGGTAACCCTCAAGCCATTGATGAAGCGGGGCACTTTTCCGGCTTCCCGCATTCGTTGAGTAATCACTTTGCCGCCGCCGTGAATCAGCACGGGGTTGATCCCCACCGCTTCCAGAAAAACCACGTCCCGCAATAGCCGGTCGACCAGGTGATCGTCCTCCATGGCCGCGCCGCCATACTTGATCACAAAAGTCTGCCCACGGAATCTTTGAATGAACGGCAGGGCATCAATCAAAGATTCGGTTTTCTCGGTATCAATTCGCTTCTCCATCAACTTTCTCCGCGTCCAGATTATTCTCCCATGTTGAACCGGACATATTCCGGGGTCAGATCCGTTGTAAATACTCTGTATTCCGCCGAGCCAAGGTGCAGGTCAACGGTGACCGTGAATTTTTCATTCCGGAGAATCTCTTTAAGTTTTTCCTCCGGAGTCGAGCTGGCCATTCCATGCTCTACCGCCACTACTCCATCCAAGAAGATATCGAGCATTTCTTCCCGGACTCGGGCTGACGAGTATCCTACCGCCGCCATGATTCGTCCCCAATTCGGGTCCTCGCCGTACCAGCTGCACTTCAGCAGCTTTGAATTGGCGATGGCTTCGGCTGCTTTCCGGGCGTCTTGATAGGTAGCGGCGCCTTTCACATGGACTTCAACAAACTTAGTGACGCCTTCGCCATCTTCCACAATCATCCTGGCGAGGTTGCGAGTCACAAAATTCAAGGCCTCACCAAAAGTGGAGTACGTCTCGTCGGCCGATGACAGTACCGGGACTCCACAGCTCCCGTTAGCCAAGCAGATGGCGGTATCATTGGTGCTCATGTCACCATCTACGGTGATGCAGTTGAATGACTGCTCCACGCTCTGAGCGAAAAGCCGCTGTAGATTTCGTTTTTCGATCGCGGCGTCAGTCGTTACAAAACAGAGCATGGTCGCCATGTTCGGATCGATCATCCCTGCGCCTTTCGCTGCGCCACCAATGCGGATTCGTTGGTCGGCCACCGAAAACTCGATAGCGACCTCTTTATGAAAGGTGTCACTGGTCAGGATCGCTCGAGCAAACGCTGAGCCGGCTCCCGCCCCGAGGCCGGCAACCAATTCCGGAATTGCGAGCTCGATTTTTTCGATCGGCAATTGCCGGCCAATACGGCCGGTCGAACAGACCAGGGTTTGGCGCTCCGGCCAATGTCCGTGTTGTCCCACCGTTTTTGCCATCCGCTTGGCATTCTGGATCCCTGCGGTTCCGGTACAGGCGTTCGCATTACCGCTGTTCACGACCACCGCTCTGGTTTCGGGTGATCGGAGGTGGTTCGCCGAAACCCGAACCGGCGCTGCCTTGATTCGATTGGTGGTAAAAGTTGCCGCAGCCACCGCCGGGACCTCAGAAGCGACGAGGGCGAGGTCAAGACTGGTGTTGCCGTCGGACTTGATGCCGCAACGCACAGCAGAAGCTCGGAACCCTCTGGGCGCGGTAACGCCCCCTTCTATCTGAGTAAAAGCGGAAGCCATTTGTCTATAAAGTTCTCCAATACCTCAGAGCTTCGCGGGATCGAAGACAATAATCTTATGAAAATTGTTTTATTTGGTAGGTATTGGTCCGGCGCCTGCGGTATGGACCCAGAGAGACAGGCGTCGCTATAAAATTGTTGCCGTCCAATCAACTCGCAACCGCTGAGCAGATTCCCGGGAACCGTCTTTGCGAAGCTGCGGCGCCCCTGGGGAACGTCATGATAGAGCATTTGGACAGAGTATCCCCCTGCTCAGTTGCATCCGCGGGCCGCTCCGATCGTTATCAATCAGTTCAACCCGAGTGTCTCTTCCCACCCTTGACTGATATTGAGACATTGGATCGCCTGACCGGCGGCGCCCTTAATTAAGTTATCCTCAGCCGACATCAGAATGATCTTCCCTGTCCGCGGATCAAGGCGCCAACTGATTTCGATAGAATTCGAAAAAGCAATGTTCTTCACGTCCGGAAACCGGGGCGGAGGTAAAAGGCGAACAAAGGGCTCGTTGCCATAAGCAGCGGAAAGCACTGCGCCGAGGTCTGACTCGGAGGTAGAAGTGCTGGCATCGACATGGATTGTGGTGATGATCCCACGGTTAATCGGCACCAAATGAGGAGCAAACTGGATCTGGACACTCTCACCTGCAGCAAGCGAGATCTCCTGTTCAATCTCAGCTAGATGCCGGTGCTTAGGCACACCGTAAGGCCGGACGCTTTCATTACATTCAACGAACAAGTAAGGCAGTTCCACGCTTCGCCCGGCGCCGCTGACCCCGCTCATACTGGTGGCCACTATGGACGGAGGCCTGATCCGGTTAGCTTTGATCAAAGGTATTACCGGTAACAAAATGCCTGTCGGATAGCAGCCCGGACATGCGATCAGGTTGGCGGACCGGATAGCGTCTCGATAACGCTCCGGCAGACCGTAAACGGCTCGATCGAGCAACTCGGGAGCAGGATGCTCCCGACCATAAAATTCTCGGTATACCGCCGGGTTCTTGATCCGAAAGTCCGCGCTCAAATCAATCACCTGCACGCCCGCTTCCAACAAGCCGCCGGCGTATTCTGCAGCCGCGCCGTGCGGCAATGCCAGAAACGCGACGGTAATCCCGCGATTCTTCAGGCTGCTGACTTCTGGCGTTTCAAATTCAAGTTTTCCCAGCTCACTCCGACTATCCAGCCAGGGAAAGACTTCGGCAGCCCGGCGGCTCGCTGATTGGCGCGAAGTGAGCGCCCCAATTTTAACACATGGGTGTTTTGCTAATCGGCGAACGAGCTCTTCGCCCGTATAGCCGCTGGCGCCAAAAATTGCTGCGGTGACCTGGTTCATTGGACCCTCGCGTCAAGCTCGGTTGTGGCAAATGACAAATGACAAATGTCAGATGTCAAGTTATCGCCGGTGCGAAGTTGAACGCGATTCCGCCAACCTTCGGCACCGCGTTCAATCACAACTATGCCCGCCGCAGGATCTCGTTTTGTCATCTGTCATTTGTTATTTGTCATAACTGGGGTTGAGGCGAGGTTGTAGCCCTTCGAATGAGCGAAAGAAGCATAGCTGAAAAGCAGCCGATGACTGATCTGGAGCGGCTAAGACACTCCTCAGCGCATGTCATGGCGACCGCGATTCTCCGGCTTTGGCCAGAAGCCCAGTTCGCGGCAGGCCCACCCGTGGAAAATGGATTCTACTACGATCTCCAGCTGGATCACCGGATCACAACTGAGGATTTTCCGCGGATCGAGACGGAAATGAAAAAGGTCGTCGCTGAGGACCAGCTGTTCGAACGTATCCCGGTCAGCCGGGAACAAGCATTCAAGCTCGCGGAAGCTGGAGCTCTGGGTTCGCTAGGGCCGCGGAACGCACCGAGCAAATTCAAATTGGACATTTTGCAGGGGATTCCCGCAGGAGAAGAAATCACTCTTTATCGAAACGGCGATTTCACGGATCTTTGCGCGGGTCCGCATATCGCCCGGACGGGCGGAATCGGCGCTTTTAAACTGACCGGCATTGCCAGTGCCTATTATAAGGGGAACGAAAAAAACCCTCAGCTCCAGCGCCTTTATGGTACTGCTTTCAAATCGAAGGCGGAACTGGACGACTACTTTGTTCGGTTGGAGGAAGCCAGAAAACGCGACCATCGCAAACTGGGACGAGAACTTGGTTTATTTCATATCGACGAAGAAGTCGGGGCAGGTCTGGTGCTCTGGACTCCGAAAGGCGCAATTTTACGGCGAGAACTGCAGGGCTTTATCTCCGAGGAATTGAGGAAGCAAGGTTACACCGAGGTATTCACTCCGCACGTTGCTAAACTAGGACTGTTCCGCACCTCCGGTCATTATCCATATTATCGCGAATCCCAGTTCCCTCCACTCATTGAGCCTGATTCGCTTCGACGTCTGGCTGATGAAGGCTGTTCCTGCGCTGCCCTTTCGAATTTGCTTCAGGAGGGTGAGGTAGACGGATTTTTGCTGAAGCCGATGAACTGTCCGATGCACATCAAGATCTATGATTCTGCCCAACATTCGTATCGGGACTTGCCGATTCGGCTTTCGGAATTTGGTACGGTTTATCGGTGGGAACAATCGGGGGAATTAGGCGGCATGACTCGCGTTCGGGGGTTCACTCAAGACGACGGACACATCTTTTGCACGGAGGAACAGCTCGCGGAAGAGCTTTTCCGCGCGCTTGACCTGGGGCAACGGGTCCTGAGGGCACTTGGGTTAAATGATTTTCGGGCGCGGTTAGGCCTGAGAGATCCTGACTCTGCTAAATATGTCGGTGCGGCCGAACAATGGGGCAAAGCCGAAGATGCATTGAGACGCGCGGCAGAGAAGGTGGACCTGACGTTTGCAGAAGAACGAGGTGAAGCTGCTTTTTACGGTCCGAAGATGGATTTTGTGGTCAAGGACGTGATCGGTCGGGAATGGCAACTTGGCACCGTACAGGTCGACTACAATCTGCCGGAGCGGTTCGATCTAAACTACATCGCGAGTGACAACTCGCCGAAACGCCCGATCATGATCCACCGTGCGCCGCTAGGGTCACTGGAACGACTGTGCGGAGTACTAATTGAACATTTTGCCGGCAGCTTCCCGGTCTGGCTGGCGCCTGAGCAAGTTCGAGTTCTGCCGATTTCCGATAAACACTTGGAATACGCCCGTAAAATCGAGCAACTGCTGGCCGGGGCGGGTGTCCGGACCACAGTAGCCGCTTCGTCGGATAAAATTGGCGCCAAGATTCGCCTTGCTCAGCTCGAGAAGGTTCCTTATATGTTGGTGCTCGGCGCACGAGAAGAACAGGCCGGAGAAGTAGCGGTTCGGAGCCGCTCTCACGGTGATGAGGGGGCTGTGAGTGCGCACGAATTCGTTGAAAGGGTTCAGAAGGAAATTAGAGAAAAGAAAATTGACTGAGCGGGCTGCCCAGCTCCCGAGCTTGCTCTTCAGGAGATAAGGTATTCAGCAACAGCAGATTCGAGTAAACGGCCGCATTCGCGCTCGCGAGGTCCGGGTCATTTTGAGCGCTACTAACGAACAGTTAGGCATCATGAAAGTTCAGGACGCTCTCCGCCGAGCGCAAGCATTAGGTCTTGACCTTGTCGAGGTGGCTCCCAACGCAAACCCGCCGGTTTGCAAAATCATCGATTTTGGGAAGTACCGTTACGACCTATCAAAACAGGACAAAGAGCGAAAATCCGGCGGCTCAAAGCTGAAAGAGATCAAGTTCCGCGTGAATATCGATCCGCATGATTACCTGATAAAAGTGCGGCACGCGGAAGAGTTCCTTGATAAAGGAAACAAAGTTAAGGTTCATCTCCAGTTTCGCGGACGCGAATTGAGTCACAAGGAGCTCGGCTTCCAACTCATGCAGCGACTGAAACAAGATCTGTCTACCATGGGGGTGGCGGAAATGGAGCCGAAGTTGATGGGCAAAAGCATCGGCATGACGATTTCTCCGATACCTGCTAACAAGAGAAAGAGGCGGTTTGCACCGCCAACAGAAGAACTTCCCCCCGAACCGGAAGATTCGGAGGAATGAAGCTCTTTCTCTTTGACATCGATGGCACTCTATTAACGACCGACGGCGCAGGTCGGGCCGCGCTCAAGTCTGCGGGGACCGACCTGTTCGCTATTCAAGAGGACCTACGCACCATCAATGTGTCCGGAAGTACCGATACCGCGATCGTCCAAGAGATTCTTAGACATCATTCGCTTGAGGTGTCGGTTGCAAATGTGAACCGGTATCTGGGTGGCTACCTGGTATGGCTCCAGCAGCATCTGACGACCTTATCCGGCGCAATCTTGCCGGGGGTTATGCCACTCCTCGACCTTCTAGTTGAGGAAGGACATGGCATCGGGCTTCTGACCGGTAACGTTCGTCGTGGAGCCGAGATCAAACTCAGTGCGCATGGCATTTGGGACCGGTTCAGCTTCGGCGCCTTTGGCGACGACAATGCCGATCGTAATAAACTGGGCCCAATCGCGAAAGGCCGGGCGGAAGCCAGGCTGAATACGAAATTCCAGGAAAGCGATATTTTTGTGATCGGCGATACGCCCAAGGACATTGCCTGTGCTCACGCCTTCGGTGGGATTGCCGTGGCAGTGGCAACCGGGCGCTATTCGTTCGATAACCTGCGAGAGTATCAGCCGGACCATCTGTGCCGCGACCTGGAGGATACCAAGGATTTGTTATTCCGGTTTGGGCTGAGGTAAAGGGTGCGCTCCTGCCGATTACCGAGAAAGGTTTACCCAGCCTTGGGAACCCCTCCAGGCACTGGGTGAGCGACACCACATGCCAACACGCCTTTCAGATTGCCGCTCCCGAGAAACAATGTTAAGCTCCGCGTTCTAATGTCGGCGGAAGTTCTGGAACTACATGGCGATATTGACCTGAACGAAAAGCCGCGAGTAACGGCTGAGCTTGAGCCTTTGATCGAGCGCCAGATCACCGGCATCGTCATCGATCTGTCACAGGTTCCGTACGTTGACAGTTCTGGACTCGCCATTTTTATCGACGCCTTGCAAAGGGTCCACCAATACGGCGGTAAACTGGCGTTAGCCGGCTTGCAGGACAATGTGCGTCTGGTGTTCCAGATTTCGAGATTAGACAAGGTCTTTCAGATTTTTGATAATTCGCGATCCGCTCTGGAAGCTGTGACCGCTCATCAGCGGCATTAGACTTCTTCTGCGAGCGGATCTTGATGACGTATGCTTCCCTGGTTCGATACTCCCTCTTTCCCCTTGTTTCTGGCGCCGATGGCCGGCGTCACGGACTCGGTATTTCGACGGCTCTGCAAAGAACAAGGGGCTGATGTCATGGTCACTGAATTTGTTTCTGCCGATGGCATCCTTCATCGCAATCAGCAAACACGCGAGATGGTTCTCTTCCAGCCCGTTGAAAGGCCGATCGGGGTTCAACTGTTCGGCGCCGATCCGGATCGGCTGGCAGAGGCCTCATCGGCAGTGGTTGATTGGGTAAGGCCAGATTTCATCGACCTCAATTTCGGATGTCCAGTAAACAAGGTGGTTTGTAAGCACGGCGGCTCCGCTCTACTTCGGGATTGTCCATTGCTGGAAAAAGTAGCTAAGACCGTTGTGCGGAAGCTCGCCCCTTTCCCCGTGACAGCGAAGATCCGCCTCGGTTGGGACCGTCCTTCAATCAATGCGCTGCAAACAGCTAGAATTTTGGAGGATGCCGGCATCCAGGCGATAGCGGTTCACGGCAGGACTAAGGACCAAGGCTATTCAGGCGAAGCGGACTGGGACCGGATTGCTGAAGTTGCGGACACGATTTCCGTTCCAGTGATCGGTAACGGCGATTTGCGTTCGGCCAACGATATCGCCCGCCGGCTCCGCGAAACCAAGGTACGCGGGCTCATGATCGGCCGGGCTGCGATGAGCTATCCCTGGATCTTTCGGGAAGCAAAAGAATTCCTGCGGACTGGTGTTGTGCCGCCGGAGGTATCGCTCGAACAACGGTGGGAACACATCCTGCGCCATTGCCGATTGGCGATCGCCGAGTACGGCTCAGAAGAACACACCATGGCGAGTCTCAGAGGCCGATTGATGGCTTATTCCAAAGGAATGCCGGGCGGCCGCCAATTGCGCAGCGAACTGCAGCAGGTGACCAAGCTGGCACAACTTGAGAAAGTCCGAGAACAGCACCTCAGCCAGCTCCGTGAGTTCGCGTGGACTGCTGATGAGGAAACACTCGCGCTGGTGAAGTAGCAGCGAATGGATCCGGTGGTCTGAATGGAAAATATCTGAACACTACATGGGGTATTCATGGTGCGCTCACGATGTCCATCGTGTTCATCAGGCCGCCGTTCACAACGCCAAAATCTCGTTTCCATCGCGAAATCTACTTTGCGATCGGACCTCAAACCCCTAAATATCCTCTGGTGCAAGATTCGCGTCTGCACTGAGCTGATCGAACGCGCTGCCGGTCCCCTATGCCAAGATGTAATCTTCGATTCGAGCGAGCACTGTATCGCGACGGTGCAGAGCGCGTTGTCGGCATCGATGAAGCTGGACGTGGTCCGTTGGCGGGGCCGGTCGTAGCTGCCGCTGTCATGCTTCCCCGGAAATTCTCGCTTCCCGGGTTGACCGATTCCAAAATGCTGTCTCCGCAATTGCGTGAAGAGTTCTTCCAAGTTCTTATAGCTAACTCATTGATTGAGTATGGGCTCGGCATAGCATCCGTTGCTGAGATCGACCGGATCAATATCCTGCGCGCATCTTATCTAGCGATGGAAAGGGCGGTCTCAGCATTGCATGCCCAGCCGGGCCATCTTTTGATCGATGGACTTCCTGTCCCTGTGTTTTCGATGCCTCAAACAGCTATCGTCTGCGGTGACGCTAAATCGCTCAGCATCGCAGCCGCCAGTGTGATTGCTAAAGTCACTCGAGACCGTATGATGCAAGACTGGCATGAGGAGTTTCCGGTTTACCAGTTCTGTCACAACAAAGGATACGGCACGCCGGAACACCTGGAATCGCTTCGTCTTCACGGGCCTTGCTCGCTTCACCGGAGATCTTTTGCTCCAGTGGCGCAGACTTACCTTCCTTTTGCATAACCGGTTGAAGCGATTCGGTACAAGGCAGCGATTAGCACCTCATCTCCAGTTGGGAAGGCAGGGGGAACTCGCAGCGGAACGTTTCCTCAGAAAACAATCATTCAAGATTTTGTATCGTAATTTTCGCGCCCGAAACGGCGGCGAGATCGATCTCGTCTGCCGCGATCGGAAAGAACAGGTACTCGTGTTTGTCGAGGTCAAGACGCGAAAGACGGACCTTTTTGCTCCGCCACGGGACGCGGTCAATTTCCGGAAGCAGCATCAAATCACCAAGGCAGCAAAAGAGTGGCTCCGTTTGCTCGACCATCAGGAAATCCCTTTCCGCTTCGATATTGTGGAGGTCGTGACCGAACCGAAGTTAGAGATCCGGTTGATCCGGAATGCGTTTGAACTGGAAGATAATTTGTATGTGTAGGAGTGCACGAGTTCAGGAACTTTTGGGAACCCGAGGAAATTGAGAAGCCAATTTGTACTGAATCACTTGA
>JAFAVN010000588.1 GCA_019242435.1 Verrucomicrobiota bacterium
CAGACTATTTCTTGCCCCACTGGTTACGGAATCGCATCGACGCATCGCGTGAAATAGGCTCACCATGGCCGAACCCGGCAGCATCGAATGAAAGACTAGCAAGTTTGCGCTGGCTGGCGCGCCCGTCCTGCAAATTCTCAAAGCCGACGGGATCACCGAGCCCCATGACGTTCATGCAAACATCACCTGCGAACAGCATACGTCCCGGACGCCATAGCAAGGCGACCTGTCCCGCGCAATGCCCAGGAGTGTGTATAACTTCAATACCGCCGGCGATGGGAAGTATGTCCCCATCCGCCAAAGGCAGGTCAATGGCAACCGGCGGCACTCGCTCGTTGTGATCGTAGAACAGCCTGCACAACGCTTGCCGCAACAGACCAGGAGCCCCCTCCATCGGCCGGAAAGGGCCGCCACTCTCGGCAATAGGAATATCGAGCGGGTGCATATAGGTCCTCGCATTGGTTGTCCGGATGATTGCAGCCGCACTACCGATATGATCAGGGTGCCCATGAGTGAAAATCAGGTGCTTGAGTTGGTCCGGCGCACGGCCAAGGCCGCGGATCGCCTCAAACACAGCTGCCTCCTTACCGGGGAAGCCGGCGTCGATTAGTGTCAACCCGTCCTCGCCCTCAATCAGGAAGGCGTTTGCCTTCCCCATCGGGACAACGTGGACGCCCTTGATAACACGCTTCACAGCCATGGGCAGAACTTCCTGCGCCGTTCACGACCTAAACACACTATACTGACTACGCTATAAACAGGCGTACGCCAATGCAGGCTCAGAAGTCCCGGCGCATTTCTAAATGGTGAATCGCCCCCCCTGGTGCTAGCACGCTCGAATACAGCTGAAAGCCCGTAACCTCGAACATACCGAAATCTGTTTCTGCGTATCTGCGTATGAACGGCTGAAGTGCTTGCCCGGAAATGCTTTTGGCGCGCCCAACGGTGACATGCGGATGAAAAGGCTTGAGATCTGGTTCCAGTCCCGCATGAAGGACTGCATCCTGAATGCGCCGATGCAGCGCAAAGAGATGAGGATGCCCTTTCCCTACGCCCGCCCAAACGACTGATGGGCGCCCGCGGATGTTGAAAACGCCGACACCGCAAAGAGGTAGAAGAAAGGGCGGCACCTGGACCTCGCGCAGAGCTTCGCACAACCGATCCTCCGCGTTCGCTTCCACGTCGCCGAGGAAGCTCAGCGTCAAGTGAAACTGTTCCTCGGACAGCCAGCGAAGTCCGGCTAAATGGGGATCAAGCGAGAGCAGCCTCGTCTTGCAGCTGGCCGGCAGATCGAGCCCAACGAAAAGTCGTTTCGATGGTTGCATCTACCAAAATAATCCGGGATTCACCAAAGCGCTTTTACCCTGCTCATCCGAGCGCCGCTTGCCTCAATCCCGCCAAGGTTTTCGCCTGCCCGGGAATGGAGGGGAGCCACTTTGCAGGCAACGAACTCTACCGGGCGGCTCCCGAGAACAGCCCACCGAGCGGTAACGCCAACAGCTTCCGCCTTCTTTCGATCGGATAATCGACAAGTCGAAATAGGGGAAAAGTGCAAAAGGCGCCACTGGGTTCCAGAAGCTCAGGGGCCGTTCTCGGGAGCCGGCTGTTGCGATCCGGTGGAGTTCGTCGCCTGCAAAGCGGCTCCCCTCCATTCGCGCCGGGATGAGCGAAAACCGCGATCTACTCACTTGGCCAATACAAATACATCAGCGCATACGGCCAAAACAAAAATCAGGCCGACGAACGCGTTGCTTTGAAAGAATGCGCGGTTGATCCCGGCCAGGTCGAGGGTGGCTGCCGCCCGGTGTTCGTAGAAGAGGGCGCCGGCAACCGCCAGTAGCGCGACGTAATAGATCCAACCCAAGGCGCTGAGCAGACCAAAACCAAGGAGGCAAATCAGTAACGCGCCATGCATGAATTGCGCTATCCGGAGGCTGGCCGGAACTCCGAACCGGACCACCATGGAGTGGAGCCCTTGTTTCCGATCAAATTCGTAGTCCTGGGTGGCATAGATCAGGTCAAACCCACCGACCCAGAAGATGACGCCAATCGCAAGGATAACCGGCGGCCAGGCGAAGTGCCCGCATACCGCCAACCAGGCGCCAACCGGTGCGATGGCCAACGAGAGACCAAGGAAAAATTGGGTATAAGGGGTGAACCGTTTGGTGAACGAATAGAAGAAAACGATGGCCAACGCGATCGGGGACAAAACAAAACAGAGTGGATTGATAAACCAGCAGGTCACCAGAAACGCCAACGCGGAGAAACCAACTAAACAGTAAGCCGCCGGTTTCGATACGAGCTTGTGCCGCCCGGCGGTTCGCGGGTTAAGTTTATCCATCTCCCAGTCTGCCACTCGGTTAAATGCCATCGCCGCCGTCCGGGCAAATACCATGGCCAACAGAATCAACAAAACGATCGACCAGTTGGGCAATCCACGGGCGGCCACCAGCATCGATCCAAGAGCGAATGGGAGCGCAAAGACGGTATGCGAGAATCGGATGAATTGAAGAGTACGTTGAAGTGCGGCTAACACAGAAGAGGAATAGCAGATAGCAAATAGCAGATAGCAGAGAAAGCAATGCGGAACGGGGATTGTCCAAATTGAAGATGACCTGCGGTCTACGTGCCTCTGCGAGGGGAGGTTAACGGAGTTTGACTGCGATAATGAGCGGCGTCGCCTAGTGATGACTGGAGGGGACCGCTTTGCAGGCCGCTAACTCCATGCGTGGCTAGCAGGCGGCTCCCGGGAATCGCCCAGCAGTTTCTATCAGCCCTAGTGCTGGAGGGAAGCCGCTGAATGATCCGCGCTCAACCGGCTTGGAAACCGGACAGTGGCGAGCCGCCGGCTTTCTTAGTTGCGACCCGCAGCCATTCGCGAAATCCCATCAGACCGTAGCCCCGGTTTATCATCGGCAATTGATTTTTTTTGAAGTCGGCGTAGGCGGCCTGGTCAAGCGGCTCCCGGCTCAATAGATGAACAAACACGCTATTTTGTCCATCAGCGAGCACATCAGAAGTATCGCCCGGATCAAGATGTAAGTTGTTCTGGCTGATCAGGGTCGCAATCGCCTGGCTGGCACCCGGACTGGCTATGCTGAACGGCGCCGGGGTTTCTGGAGTTACACCTGCCTTTTTGGCCGCTTCCAGAAAGCTGGTGCCGGCTTTGGTTTCTTTGAGAATCGCCGAACGCACGGCATCGGCTTTCATGGCAGCAACGACTTGGCCGCGCACAGCCGCCAAAGGGGCTGCATGGGCAGGATCAAGGCTCACCAGCTTGGCTACGTAAAAACCGTCCGCTCCTTGGATTACGTCGGTGACGGGTTGATCTTTCGTTAAAGCCGTAGCGGCGTGTACCAGCCCAGCTTCTTTCGCAATCAATGGGTCTGGATCCTTATCGGTGAACATGCCGGTCTGATCGACGTGCAAGTTCTTTTCTTGTGCCGTTTTTTCGAAAGTGTCGGGGTGTTCGACTACCGCGGTCTGGAAAGCTTCGGCACTGTCTGCCAATGACTTCAACACTGCTTGCTTCTCCTTCGTATCCAGCTTCTTCTGATTATCCGTGAGGGTGAACGCCACGAACTGGATCTTGCGTTTTTCCGGTAACTCGTATCGATAACTGTGATCCTGGTAAAAAGCATTTACGGCGGTATCAGGAAAGTCGTGGTTATCCTTATAATCGGCTGCCTTAAAAGACAAAACTGCCAGATTCATCTTGTTATTCGCTAACTCATATTGGCGACGTAACCCTGACTCCGGCACGTGGGAGGCACCCGAAACCAAGTCGACGACCTTTTCGATCCTGAGATTATCGGCAACGACACCGTCGATATCGGCAGGTGTAAACCCTTGCATGCCGACGGCAGTAACGAATTCCCGGTATTTGTTCGGGTCAAATTTACCATCGGTCTGGAATGGGGGAAGGGCTTTTTCGGCATCCCGAATACTGGAATCCGAGGGTTCGATTTGGAGCGCTTTGGCTTCGTCTCGCAATATCAACAGGTTCCAGGCAAAACCGAGGGTTTCCTCGTCTCGGGTATGGGCGTCGGTAGCTCTTAACAGCTCGTAGAAACCCGGTAGGCCCAAGGAGTAGCCCAGCCTTAACGTGTTACCTAACTTTTGGACATCCTCCACGGTGACGGGCTTACGATTCACGTTCCCGATGACCGCCTGCCCCCCGAACCGCGAGCGCGTCGTCGGATTCAGAAAAATTACGAAGGTGACGATGGTCACCACGGTGATAAAGATCAGCAACACACGTTGCCGCTTGCGAAGGGTGTCTAACATTGGCGAATATTGAAGCTAGGATCGGAAGAATACCTGCTAGCGGCCGGAGCGCAAGAGGGGTAAGGGTTCAAGGTTTCGACTTCGCCGCGAACGCTTGACGCGAGTCCGACAGCTCTAGAGGAGACCCGTTTTGGAACGAGCTGAATAAGCTTCGCGTGTGTAACCACCGGCGCAATCTGGTTTAAAGATTCGATAACAGGCGGCTCCCGGGAATGGCCCAGCGAACTGCAGCGGTCGAACAGGTTTTTTTTGCGGGCAAACGTGGTTTGATGCTTGCCATTGGGTAATTCGCGGCAGCCGCCGGTTGGGGACGCTCGCGCCCAAGCACGCCGAGTTGGCTGGCACGCGAGCCTTATTGAAGTCGCTCCAAAGCGTCTCCCCTCCAGCAGCGGGGGAGTCAAATCACAGCGTTTGCGATAGCGACCGCTAACCTTGAACCCTCAACTCAGTAGCCCCGCGCCGAATTGAGGAAAAACGCCGAAGAGGAAAATCAAGATCACCAGGGCTGCGATGGTAACCGTGGACAGGATCCCGACTGAGATATTCGTAGGGGCGCCGGTGCTGGTCTGCCAGTACATCGCCCGCACCACTTTGAGGTAGTAGTAGAAACCGCAACCGACGGTGATGATGGCAAGCACGATCAGTAAAAACTGGCGCGATTCCAGCGCGACTTTGAACACCAGGAATTTACCTAGAAACCCGGCGGTAAGCGGGACTCCTGTCAACGAGGCCATTGCCACTAATAAACTAAAAGCCAGGAACGGTGATCGTTTACTCAGGCCGTTGAAGTGAATGATATCGTCCCCTTCCGAGTTCTTGGCGACGATAATCAGGATCAGGAAGGAAAGCAGGGTCATCAACAAGTAGGCCGCCAGGTAAACCACCACAGCAAGGCCGGCGTCAAATACGCCGAAGCTGGCGACGGCCATCAATAAGTAACCGGCATGACCGATGCTTGAGTAAGCCAGCAACCGCTTGAAATTGGTTTGGGGCAGCGCAGCCAGGTTCCCGTAAACGAGCGTCGCAGCCGCCAGAAGGACGATGGCAAGGGATATTTTGTCCTCCAGAGCAGGCAGAGTCTGAAAAGCCTCGACAACTCGGAGCAGAACAATGAAGCCGGCCGCCTTAGACCCGACCGATAAGAATGCCGTAACCGGGGTCGGAGCACCCTGATACACATCGGGCACCCAGAATTGAAACGGCGCCGCCGCAATTTTGAACCCCAGCCCCACCAACACGAGCATGACGCCAAACAGCAACCCGGTCTGATTCCCTGCCGGAATCGAGGGCAGCACCTTGGATATGGCAGCGAGGTTAGTGTTTTGGGTGACGCCGTAGATCCAGGTGACGCCGTAAACAAAAAAGCCAGTGGAGAGGGCGGCTAGAATCAGGTATTTAGCGCCTGCTTCCAAAGAGGCCGCATTCCGCCTGGTAAAAGCAACCAGCGTGTAAAATGAGATCGTGACCAGCTCCAGGGAAACAAAAATCAAAATGAAATCTGCGGCTGAGGCCATCCACATCATCCCGGCACAGGTCAGTATGGGAAGGGAGTAAAATTCGCCAATGCCGGCCTGCGGAGTAATCCCCGGAACAAACTTCCGCACGGTGTCCGAATAATCGATGGACATGACCAGGATCACGATGGTGGTAACCAACGAGAATTTCTTAAAGAAAAGCGCGGGTTTGTCCTGGATATAACCGGCAATCCCGGAAGCTGAGAAGTCGCCGAACTGCAAGAGCAGGAAAACCGCGGCCAAACCGACGATTCCGATCGTGGCGATCGTGTTGCGATTCAGTCTTTCCGCAAACGACTCGACCAGCAGCAAGGCCATGCCGAGAGCTAAAACAATCAGTTCAACGATGATCGGAGACATAAAGTCATTTCCAGAAAAGAGCCATGCCCGGTTCGATTCTTTGCAACACGGTTTGAGGAGCGAAGCCGAAGAAAACCAAGCTCGCCACCAAGAGCAGCACGGGCCAGCCTAAGGCCAAGCTGACATCTTTAACCCCGGCCCAACGATTCAAGCGCTCGCCGAAGAAAATGTTGCGGTAAGCACGCAGCATATAGACAGCCGAAATGATCAAGCCCCAGAGCGCGCAAACGGTGGCGATTTGATAGCCATTGAACGCGGCGCCAGGAGTAGCCGTCTTGAAGGCGCCAAAGAACACGAGAAGTTCCGACGCAAAGTTGGCAAATCCAGGTAACCCTATGGAAGCAAACGTCGCTAACCCAAACAAAAAGCAAAGAAGCGGCATCGATTTGGCCAGACCGCCCAGGTCTCGGTAGTCCAGCGTGCCGGTCTGTTTTCGCAGTTCGCCGGAGATAGCGAAAAGGGCGGCTATCGATAGGCCGTGCGCCAGCATGAGAAGAGCTGCGCCATTTACTCCGATCAGGTTAGCACTCGCCAATCCCAGAAAGATGTACCCCATGTGCATGACACTGGAGTACCCCAGCGTCAGATCTAGCTGCTTTTGGGAAATGGTAGCTAGACCAACAAACAGGATGTTGCCAACGAGCAGAGCCAGGATCAACCATGACCAGTGGCGAGCCGCTTCCGGCAGAAGAGGAAGCGCCAGACGTAACAAACCGTAGAGCCCGAATTTTTTCAGGACTCCGGCATGTAACATGGCCACAGGAACCGGCGCGGAAGCATAAGCTTGAGGAGCCCAGGTATGAAACGGAAATAGCGAAACCAGGGTTCCAAAACCGATCAGCAAAAGCAAAAAGACGGTGTTAGCCCCGGCGCCGGTAAACACTCTATGCGCAGCTAGCTCCTGCAGCTTAACGATATCGAAGGTCCGCTGTTTATCAGGAACCATCAGGTAGAGCGCGATAAGGCCAACTAACAAGATGATGCTACCAATCGATAGGTAGATGGTGATTTTCCAGGCGGCCGCTTGCCGATTCCCGGTTCCCCAGATCCCAATCATCAGAAAAGTCGGGATCAACGCCAGCTCATGAAAAGCATAGAAAAAGAACAGATCGAGTGAAGCAAATGCACCGGCAGCCCCCGCCGCAATTCCCATAACACAAGCCATATAGCGATGCAGATTCTCCTCATTCCTGGGCGACATCCAAGCTGCCGCCAGCGCTACAATGGAGGTCAGCAAAAGCAAGGTGGCATTAAGCCCGTCGACGCCGACGTAGAACTTTAAATCCCAGGCGGGTACCAACGGAAGTGAGGAAACAAACTGATAACCACCGGCAACGTGATCGTAACCCAGGAATAAGATCAACCCGGCAATCAGCGCCACGACTGTACCCGTGATCGCTGTTCTGCGAGCCGGCAGGCCAAACAAAATTAATATGCCTGCGACCAAGGGCCCGAGGTAAGTAAGATGCACGAGTAGATTCATGACGCGAAAAGAATCAGGTAAAGCAGCAGCACCACTCCGAACCCGAACAGGAAGGCGTATGCTTGCAGGTTACCAATTTGTAAAAACCGGAGAGCAAATCCGAAACCCCAGGTAGTCCCCCCCAACCCACGGACCACGCCACCATCGATGATCCATCTGTCGACAAAGCCGGCGACATTGGCCAGCAGGTCTTGCGTCCACTTAACTAACCCGGAATAAAACTGGTCGATGTAGAATCGGTTGGCGAACAAAGGAATGTTCACCGGATCGCTGTTCTTCCCCCGGTACAGGGCGATCCCGGCATAACCGCCTGCCACGAACACAAGTAATGAGACCGCGATGGCCGCAAGGGAGGGCTCGGAGCTTTCAGCACCTGGTAGAAAGATACTGGCAATAGGGGGAAATCCCGCAATCAAAGAGGGGACCGCCAGAATGATAAGCGGGACCGTCATTACCTGGGGCGTTTCATGAGCGTGATTAGCGCTCTCGGACCGACTGGTGCCGAGAAACGCCACGCAGAAGAGCCGTGCCATGTAATAGGCAGTGAAGAAATTAATTATTGAGATCACGGTGGCAGCCGCAAGGTTGTGTTCGAAAGCAGCCGCGACGATGCCGTCCTTACTCCAGAAGCCGGCCAGTGGAGGGCAGCCGGACAACGCCAGAGTAGCAATCAGGAAAGTCCAAAACGTGATGGGCATCTTTTTCTGCAACCCGCCCATCTGCCACATGTTTTGCTCGTGATGCATGGCATGGATCACTGAGCCTGCTCCCAAGAAAAGCAAGGCCTTGAAAAAGGCGTGGGTATATAGATGGAACAAGCCGGCCACGGGAAGACCCAGACCGACGGCGGAAATCATGAGGCCTAACTGCGAGAGAGTAGAATAGGCGAGGACACGTTTGATATCATCCTGTTGAGTCGCCATCAACGCTGCCAGGAGAGAAGTAATCACACCGATCCACAAAACGACGTCGAGCGCGACTGGAACACCCTTGAATAGGAAAAAGACCCGAGCCAGCATGTACACGCCAGCGGCCACCATGGTAGCGGCGTGGATCAGGGCAGAGACCGGAGTTGGACCTTCCATCGCGTCCGGAAGCCAGACATGTAACGGGAATTGAGCTGACTTGCCCACGGCGCCGCAGAAGATCAGAAGCGCAGTCGCCGTGACGTAGGCGGCGCTCAGCCCGAGCGTTCCCCATTTCTGGCTAAGCTCACCGAACATCACAGTCCCGGAAGCAGACCAGACCATCAGAATCCCCAGCATGAACCCAAAGTCACCAATTCGGTTAACAATAAATGCCTTGTTAGCCGCATCCGCAGCGGACGCGCGGTCAAACCAATGTCCAATCAGGATATAGGAACTTACACCAACCAGTTCCCAAGAGATGAACATCATGATGAAGTTGTTCGCCAGCACGATTCCCAACATGGAAAACATGAAGAGCGACAGACCTGCAAAGTAACGAGAACGTCCCCGGTCGTCACCCATATAGCCCAGAGAATAAACGTGGATAACCAGACCGATGCCGGACACGATCAACAGCATCAGTTTGCTGAACCCGTCGATCAGATAACCGATACGCACCTGGAAGACACCGAGGTCGATCCAGTTGAAGCTAACGTCCTGGTTAGGTCCGGCAAAAACTAACAAACTAAATAGAATGGAGATCGCTACTGCTGCCACCGAGAGATAGGAACTCAGCTTTTTAAAGGGGTTGGTTACTACCGCAATCGCCGCGGC
>JAFAVN010000341.1 GCA_019242435.1 Verrucomicrobiota bacterium
TATCAGGCGGCCCGCCTGGCGGCTCGCCTGGTTCGATAAAAATCCACGATCACTGCGGCAACGATCACGCCGCCGGTGACGAGCCGCTTCACTGGTTCTTGCGCCCCAAGTTGGGCCAATCCCGTTTCCAAGACGGAGATCACGAGCACGCCGAACAGCGAATTGACGACCGAGCCGCGTCCGCCCATAAGGCTGGTGTCGCCGATCACCACCGCCGCGATCGCTTCAAGTTCAAATCCGCTGCCGGCGTTTGGGTCCACTGACGCCAGGCGGGCGCAGTAGGCGACGGCGGCAAGCCCAGAGAGAGCGCCGCTGATGACGAACACCACCACCTTGATCGGACCAGGATCAATGCCGGAAAGGCGAGCCGCTTCCTCATTGGTACCCACGGCGATCAAATACCGGCCAAATACTGACCCTGTGAGAACGAGTTGACCAACCACCACCACAATCAGAGCGACGAAGAAAGGGAAAGATAGCCCCAGGATGGTGAAGTCATTTATCTGTTCAATATCGGCCCCGATGTATTGAGTTTGCGAATTGGTAACCAGATAGGCTGCGCCGCGAGCCGCCTCTAATAGGCCGAGGGTCACAATAAATGAAGGCAATTGAAAACGGACGGTCAAAGCACCGTTAATTAGACCGCAAAACGCGCCAACCAGGACGCTGGCGATCATGGCGAACCATACCGGCCAATGCCATTGAACCATGGCCACTCCCAGAACTCCACCGCTGACCGCCAGAACCGATCCGACGGAAAGATCAATTCCCGCGATAATCAGCACGAATGTCATGCCAACTGCGATTAAGACGGAGGCGGGAATTTCGTTCGCGATAGAGGTGAACGTGGTGACCGAAAAGAAGTGTGCCGTCGAAAAACCAAAGACGGCTGTCAACAGAATGAGCACACCGACTAAGCCGAGACAATTTTCCACGATTTCCCGCGTCTGGCTTTTTCGGCGGACAAGTTTTCGGGTCGTTGCCGCGACAGATGGTGTCGAATTCGTCGGATTTTTCTCCATAGTGGCGTTGTTCGGCTGCTTCACACCTTTAACTCGCTGAAGGCCGCAGCCATAATTAGGTCTTCAGTCCATTCGCCACGATCGAAAATCTTAACGAGCCGTCCCGCCGAGAGCACCGCGATCCGATCGCAAAGACCAAGGAGCTCCTTCAAATCCGATGAGACGACAATGATGCCTTTACCCTGCTCTGCCAGCTGATCCAGCAGCCGATAGATTTCGAACTTCGCTCCGACATCGATGCCGCGTGTCGGTTCGTCGCAGATCAGAACGCGGCAATTTCGATAAAGCCAGCGAGCGAGCACGACTTTTTGTTGATTGCCGCCGCTAAGGTTTTCTGCGGTCTGCTCGATGGTGGAGCAACGGACGTCGAGCTGCCTGACCCAGCCCTCGGCCACCGCAATCTCCTTGTCCCGATGAAGCCAACCAGCGGCTCCCCGTAACTCATCGTTTAAGCGCGCCAAGGTGATATTCATTCGAAGGGCCTTGGGCAGAAGAAGCCCTTGGGATTTACGGTCCTCCGTCAAGAACCCTATCCCGAGTCGCACCGCGGCTTTTGGCGAATGCAACCGAGCAGAGATATCTTCTCCCTCGAGCAAAATCGTTCCCCCGGTTCTCGTATCCGCACCGAAGATAGCGCGCATTGTTTCCGTGCGGCCGGCGCCCATCAAGCCGGCAAACCCCAAAATTTCGCCACGATGAAGCTCAAAGCTTACCTCTTTGATCCGGGGAGGGGCGGAGAGATTTTGAATTTTGAGCAGGACCTCGCCTGACAGCCGTCGTTGGGAGAGGGCAGCCCGTTCGTCGAGCGTCCGCCCCACCATAAAGCGAATCATCTCATCGATCGAGATTTCTCCACGGCGCCGGGTGACAACCATCTGACCGTCTCGCAGGACAGAAATTCGATCGGCCAATTCAAGGATCTCCTCGAGATGGTGCGAAATATAGATGATTCCTACCCCGCTTTCTGCGAGCTTCCTCACCTGGAAAAACAACCTTTCCGCGTCGCTCACGGTCAAAGCGGCAGTGGGTTCATCGAGGACCAGGACCTTGCAGGTTTGCGAGAGACCAGCCGCAATCTCGACTAGCTGCTTCTGCCCAACCCCAAGGTTGTTGACGAGCAAATCTGGATCCACTTCAGTGAGACCCACCCGGGCGAGGGTCTCATGCGCCGCTTCTCTCAAGCGCGCGCGGTTGATCCAGCCATTGCGATGCGGAAGATGATCCAGGAAAAGATTCTCCGCGATCGTCAGGTTGTTGATCAGGCTGAGTTCCTGCAGGACGATCCGGATTCCGGCTGCCTCTGCTGCGCGTTTGTTAGCAGGGATATAGCGGTGCCCCTCCAGCCACATCTCGCCTTTGTCAGCGGTGCGTAGCCCGGCAACAATATTGCAGAGCGTGCTCTTGCCGGCGCCATTCTCTCCAACCAAGGCATGAATTTCACCCGCCTGTAGATCGAAATTGACGTCGACCAGGACCGGAGCAGCGTACGATTTACAAAGTCCGCGTGTCTCCAGGAGCGCAGCCATGGTTTCGGGATTCTGGGAAACAACAATGACGATTCCGCGGCCGTGCTTCGGTTTAAACCCGGGTTATTTGAGCTCTGCGGCCGTGATCAGGTCTACCGGAGTTTCCTTGTCCTCCGTCGGCATCTGATGGGTCTTCAAGGCTTCGAGAGCGTACTGGATTCCGAATACAGCCAGTTGATCTGCGTGCTGGTCCGCGGTGGCCAGGACTTTGCCTTCCTTAATGAGTTTTTGTACCGCCGAGATGTTATCGAAGCCGACGACCTTGATCTTGCCTTCCTTATTGGCGGCACGAAGAGCGGCTACGACGCCCAAAGCCATACTGTCGTTCGAACACATAAAAGCGGCCAGGTCCGGATCGGCTGTGATAATGCCCGCTGCCACTTTGTTAGCGGTCGCGGTCTCCCATTGACCTGACTGAGAGGTGACCACGTTCAATTTATACTTTTTAGCCGCGTCTTCGAAACCGGCCTTTCGTTGAATCGCATTGAATGCCCCTGGAATTCCTTCGATAATCGCTACCTTGTCGTCCGGCTTCAGTTGTTTCCCAAGGTAATCTCCCACCTTTTCCGCCCCGGTACGGTTATTCGGACCAACAAATGGAAATTTTACCTTCTCTTGTTCAAGAGCGGCTCTGTCAAATTTGTTGTCAATATTGACAACCACGATGCCGGCGTCCTTTGCTTTTTTACAGACAGGAATCAGCGCTTTGGAATCGGCTGGGGCAACCACGATTGCATCGACGCGCTGTGCGATCATCTGGTCGACGAGGTTAATCTGGGCGCTGACATCGGTTTCGTTTTTGATCCCATTGGAGATAAGTTCGAACTCATTGGGATGCTGGGCTTGATAGTCTCGCGCGCCTTTTTCCATCGTTTGGAAAAATTCATTGGCGAGGGATTTCATTACCAGGGCGACCCGGGGCTTTTTAGATTGAGCGTACGCGCCGGAAAAGGCGACGGAAATCATCAGTGCGATGGAGGACCAACGGAAGAAGAGGGATTTAATGGGGGGCATAACAATGAGGAACAATCTCGAACGGAGGGGGTTGACCGTAAAGACAAATTTTAGCAAACGTTTGCTTACTTGGCGGCGACCTCCTTCTGGGGCCAGGAATTGGGCGCCGCGCCGGTTATCCTCTGACCGGGCTGGGTCCCGTAGACTCCCTGAGCAAGAGCTTCGGTTTCAAGATATGATGTTTGCTTGCGGTTCCTGGATCTTTTGACATTAGTCGAATCAAAGTCGCGGCGGCCAGTTCGCCCAGCTCTCGTATGCACTGGTCGATGGTGGTGATCGCCGGGTGCACATACCGACCCAGCTCAATTCCGTCGAATCCAATTAGCGAGAGTTTTTCCGGCACGCGGATGTTTTGTTCTGTGGCATATCGAAGGGCTCCAATGGCGATCAGGTCGTTCCCAGCAAAGATGGCGGTGGGACGAAGCGTCCTGAGCAACCTGCGAGCCGCTTTGTAGCCGCCCTCCGTGGAGAAATCTGACTCCAGCACACTGTACAAATGAAGTCCTGATTCTTGCAGCACCGCCTGAAATCCGTCGAGGCGTTCGACCGTAGGTGAACTGTCCAACGGGCCGCCGATGAAGGCGATGACGCGGTGCCCCTGTTCAATCAGGTGCTTGGCGGCTAATTGGCCTCCCAAATAGTGGTCCGACAGCACTACGTCAGCATCCAATTCCGGAAGCGGCCGGTCGACGATGACCACAGGAATGCCCGCTTCCTG
>JAFAVN010000354.1 GCA_019242435.1 Verrucomicrobiota bacterium
TGAAACTGTCTTCGTCACTAGGGCGGCGTGCGCGCCGCCCAGCGCCGCGACAGCGAAAAGGGCGATGGATAATCTTTTCATAGTGCCGCCTAATCAACCTTTTCCGAGAGTTCAAGCTGGATTTTCGGATTCGGGCGCCTTTGGCCCGTCTAGCCCGATTATTGCAGTAGGCCCGACGCAAGATTGATGGCCAAGGCCAGGATCACGGTATTGAACAGAAATGACAGGATGGCGTGGACAAGCGACAAGCGCCTTATGTACGGGGACGTAATGGAAACATCCGACACTTGGAACGTCATTCCGATCACAAAAGAAAAATAAGCAAAATCGAGAAAATCAGGCTCGTCACACTCTGGAAAGTTCAATCCACCGCCTCTTTCTCCACCCTCGTCGACCTGCCGGTAGAAAGCGTGAGCATAATGCAGCGCGAATATGGTGTGGATCAAAAACCAGGAGCACACCACGGTTATTGCTGCCATCATGACCTCTTCAATCAGCCGGGAACCAGCGGCACCCTTGGCAGTTCTGAGAAGGTAAGCAACGGCAAACAAGCTGCCGCAGGCTCCAATCAGGACCGTGATAAAAATGATGGTCCGGCTCGTGTCCTGAAGCTTAGCGGAGGTGATTGCTTCCTTGGCGTCGGCAAACACGATATGAATCCACGCCAAAGCAATCACCGTCAGAGCGAAAGCGTCCCAAGTTAAGATGATGCGCATTGGAAACCGCTGAAGGCCGAGCGTACCCAAGAACATGATTATGCCGACCCCGACACCGGCAACTACCCGGCCCCGGGCATCCAAGCTGAGCAGCAGTTTAACCATCACAAATAATGGAGCATTGGAGTACTGGATTGATCGATTATCGTCGTCAACCGCAGTACCTCAATACTCCGGCACTCATCACTCCCATAATCCGCTACCCCATAATTCCCGACGCCCCCTTGTTTGTTACGGAATTGTAACCGCATCGGCATTGTCGGGATTAGTCTTTCGAGATCTTCTTGCCCAGCTATGACCCTTTTCGGTGAAACACTACCTCTCGCCACGGCTAGTTTTCTCCTGCTAGCCCTTTTCATGGCTCTCAGTTTCGAGTTTGTTAACGGTTTCCACGACACCGCTAATGCGGTCGCGACGGTGATCTATACCCATTCTTTGCGACCGTCGATCGCAGTGGTGTGGTCGGGTTTGTGGAACTTAACCGGTGTACTCCTCTCCAGCGGCGCGGTCGCTTTCTCTATCGTCAGTCTGCTTCCGGTAGAGCTCGTGCTTAACGTTGGCTCCGGCGCGGGCTTTGCGATGGTATTTGCACTTTTGATTTCCGCTATCATCTGGAACGTGGGCACTTGGTACCTGGGACTGCCCGCATCGAGCTCTCACACGCTGATTGGCTCGATTATGGGAGTCGGTCTCGCCAATTCGCTGGTATCGCCGGGACATGTTTTCGGAGAGGGCGTCAATTGGGCAAAAGCACAGGAAGTTTTCTCTACGCTCCTGATTTCGCCGATCGTCGGGTTCGTCTGCTCAGCAATTCTGCTTTTGCTTGTCAAACTGCTGATTCGTAAACCCGAGCTATTTCAGCCTGCCGATGCCACCAAATCGCCCCCTTGGTGGATTCGCAGTATCCTTATCCTGACTTGTACGGGAGTGAGTTTCGCACACGGATCGAACGACGGCCAAAAGGGCATGGGGCTGATTATGCTTATTCTGATCGGGATCCTGCCGGCGGTGTTCGCTGTCAATCTAGGCATCAGCCCTGAGGCCCTGCGCGGGATTCAAACTGGTGGCAAGAACGTAGCGGCCGCAATTGATAAATACGTAAAAGAGCGCCCGGTCACTCAGGATGAAGCCAAAGACGAGCTATCATCCTACTTGAAAACTACGGGGAAATTGACCGATAAAACTCTCGGCGCTCTGTCGATGAAGCTCCAGGAGTTCGAAGCCGACCTTCAGGGTAAAAGCACCTTCAGGGATTTGGATAAAGGAATCCGGTCGGGGGTTCGAAGCGATATCTACCTGGTTCAAAACGTGATTTCCAAATTGAACAAGCAGCATCAAATCTCTGATCCGGCTGATGCGGCCACTCTCGGTAAGTTTGGATCGAATCTAACACCGGTGACCAATTTCATCCCTCCCTGGGTGAAAGTGGCCGTCGCGCTGGCTCTCGGCTGCGGTACCATGATCGGCTGGAAACGAATCGTGGTAACGGTTGGTGAAAAAATCGGTAAAGCTCATCTCAGTTATGCTCAAGGGGCTGCCGCCGAATTGGTGGCGATGGGCACGATCTTCGCCGCCGACAATTTCGGTTTACCCGTCAGCACAACCCACGTGCTGTCCTCCGGGATTGCGGGGACGATGGCAGCGAACCGTTCGGGTCTACAGATGCAGACGCTCCGGAACATTGCTCTCGCTTGGATCCTGACGCTTCCGGCCTGTGTGCTGCTCGGCGCGGGCACTTTTTCCGCCGGCCTGTTTATCGTCTTTAACGTGCTCGGGTGGAAGTGAGTCAGTTTCTGCAGAAAAATTTCGCCTACGCTTCGCCGAAATGTTCCAGCAGCACTTCCGCCTCGATCGCCAGGGCCATTCGTAACTCTTCGTCGACATTGTTTGGGACTGATCTCTCCACCCAATCGGTGACCCAGATAGGATCCCACGTCGTGCAATTTGCGACTTTCTCGACGTTTACGGCCGCGCGCCGATAGATCTCGGCCGCCGTGGGGTGGACCGGCGTTCTTCGAAACCAGTAGCGGGCGTTTCCGAAATCGCCTTCGATCCGATGCACCAAGCCATGGAGGTAATTTCCGTCAGCTGTCGGACGGTCCTGCACCAGGCGGTGCGAAGTTTCCAGATCACCCGCTGTCAATAGCAACAGACTGCGCACAAACGGCACAACGTCAGGAGAATATCCGCCGAGCCGCTGGAGATCGGCCTCCTTAAGGAAAGA
>JAFAVN010000572.1 GCA_019242435.1 Verrucomicrobiota bacterium
CGAGTTTATCCGGTCGCTGGGGTACTAGCCGCGGAAGGGGGGCAGATTGGGAGACTGGAAGGATGGGAGAATGGAAGGGTGGAAGGGTGGAAGATTGGAAGACTGGCTCCGTAGGAGCTGAATATTTATAGCTGCCGCGATCGAAAAATAGAAACCAGCTCCGTTAGGAGCGTGATCAAATTTCCGGCTGCGGCAAAATTGATAGCACGAGCGGGATGCCGCTCTTATGGGAGCTGTTTCTATTTTTCCCGGCCCCTATAAATATCCGGCTCCTACGGAGCCGACCCGTGCTTCCATCCTTCCAATCTTCCAGTCTTCCAATCTTCCGGTCTGCCAGCCTCCCCGGTTTTCGACGCTTTTCTGTAGATTCAGGTTGAAACCGGGGCGATTCGGTTTCATTTCTATATCAAAACGAAAGCAATCGAAACTCCATCCCCCCGCTTCAATGATCTCATTATCCTTATCTCGGCGCCGATTTTCGCCGGTGCTTGGGGCCGTGCCGGCTTTCAGCTTAACCTCCTAACCCGAACCATTATTTATGAATCGCACCGTACGATTAACCACTGGCCAGGCCCTTACCCGGTTTTTGGCTCGCCAATTCGTTGAGCGCGACGGCCGTCAAAGCCGTTTTATCGAAGGAATTTGGGGAATCTTTGGTCATGGCAATGTCGCAGGATTCGGTCAAGGCATTGCTGAGCTTGCCCAGGAAGAAGGGCTACCCTTTTACCGGCCGCAAAATGAACAAGGGATGGTACATCTGGCGGCTGCGTTTGCGAAACACCGCAACCGGCTGGCAACCTTCGCTTGCACCACCTCGATCGGGCCGGGCGCAACGAATATGATCACCGGCGCAGCCGCAGCGACGGTGAATAGAATTCCGGTACTACTATTGCCCAGTGATTATTTTGCGAACCGGATTCCCGATCCGGTGCTCCAGCAATTAGAGCATCCTTTGGAACACGATGTGAGTGCGAGTGACGCATTTCGCCCGGTTTCGAAATTCTTCGACCGGATCAGCCGTCCGGAACAGTTAATGGCTAGCTTGCCTGAAGCGTTCCGCGTTCTGACTGATCCGGCCGAGACCGGAGCAGTCACCATCAGCTTGCCGGAGGATGTCCAAACGGAAGCCTTCGATTTTCCGATCGAGTTCTTCGAGCGACGGGTCTGGCATGTTCGCCGGCCGGTACCTGAACCGGAATTGATCCGGAAAGCGGCGGAAATGCTCGCTGCTGCCAGTAAACCGATCATTGTATCCGGTGGCGGAACGATTTATTCCGAAGCCACTAATGAACTGAAAGCTTTCGTTGAGGAATTCGGGATTCCGGTAACGGAGACCCAGGCTGGAAAAGGAGTTTTGAGTTGGAATCATCCGGTGAATGCCGGCCCGATCGGTTCGAACGGAGCGACTTCAGCTAACCATCTTGCCCGGGAAGCCGATCTGGTGATTAGTTTAGGAACGCGGCTTAGCGATTTTACCACTGCTTCCAAGTCAGCCTTCCAGAATCCATCAGTACGTTTTATCGGAATCAATGTATTGCCAATGGATGCGAATAAACTGGCCGCCCTCCCGATCGTGGCCGATGCCAGGAGAGCGTTGCCGGCGTTAGGGCAGGCGTTGCGCGAGGCGGGATACACGGGCACTGCTCAGGAATATCGGAGTCTGGTCCGGGAATTAAAAGAGGAGTGGGACACCAAAATTACCGACCTTCGAACCGTCAAGGGTGACACTCCAGGTAAGCTCTCGGAATTGGCTGCGATCGGTCTGGTCAACGAGAGCTTCGGTGGTAAAGCGACCGTGGTTTGTGCAGCCGGAGGAATGCCCGGCGAGTTGCTTCGTCTCTGGCGACCGGAGGACCCGAAAGCTTATCATTTAGAGTACGGCTATTCCTGTATGGGATACGAAATTCCCGGCGGCCTGGGAGTTAAACTGGCGGAGCCGGATCGCGAAGTTGTTGTCATGGTCGGAGACGGCTCCTATCTGATGATGAATTCCGAAATTGTTACTGCGGTCGCCGAAGGAATCCGGATCACGATCGTATTGATCGATAACCATGGCTTCCAATGCATCCTCGGATTGCAACGTGCAGTTGGGGTATCCGATTTTGCTAATGAGCTGCGCTTCCGAAGCGGGAAAGAAGGGGCACCGACGGGAGCGTATGTGCCGGTCGATTTTCAAAAACATGCGGAAGCAATGGGTGCCCGCGCCATCTATGCCGATACCTCGAGCAAAGTGAAAGCGGCGCTGGAGGAGGCGCGGAAGTCAGATCGTATCACCGTGGTGGTAATACCGGTTGATCCGGAATCGCGGATGCCGGGATTCGGAACCTGGTGGGACGTCCCGGTTGCCGAGGTAAGCGCCACCGAAAAAACTAAGAACACGCGGCAGCAGTACGAAGAGGCTGCCGGCAAACAGCGCCCGGTGTTCGCCTGAAGTTTGCCACTGCCAAAAATGAATACGAACGCTGATTATTCTGAGCTGGAAAATCTGGCCCGACAGGGACGTTGGCTGGCCATCAGCACCGTCGCAGGAAGTGGAGCCGGCCATGTTGGTGGTCCATTCTCTGCCATGGACATTCTGGTGGCGCTTTACTTTCGCGTTATGAAGGTCAGGCCCGAAGAACCGAAGTGGCCGGAGCGTGACCGTTTTATTCTCTCGAAGGGGCATTCGTCGATTGGACAGTATGCCGTGATGGCATTGCGAGGCTTTCTGCCGATCGAAGAGCTTAAGACTTTTGATAAAGGCGGATCGCGACTGCAGGGGCATCCTGACGTGACCAGACTCCCCGGGCTAGAGACCTCGACCGGCTCTCTGGGGCAGGGGTTATCGGTCGGAGTCGGCATGGCCTTGGGCGCCAGGATGCGACGCGAGAAATTTCACACCTTTGTCATGATCGGCGACGGTGAGCTTCAGGAGGGCATGGTTTGGGAAGCGCTGCATATCGCGCCCAGGTATCAGTTGGGAAATCTTACCGCCATCCTAGACTGGAATGGGCTGCAACAGTTTGGCTGGGTGCTGGCAATCAACGAACAGCATCGCGGCGATCGTCGTGACCCTTGGTCCCGAATCGATCTGCGGGGTATCTTCGAAAAGCTCGGATGGCGTTGCCTTGAGATCAACGGACATGATTTCTCGGAAATTATTCCCGCCCTGGAAAGCGCGAAGGCAGCGAGTGATTCCGATCAACCAACCATGATTGTCGCCCACACCATCAAAGGGAAGGGAGTGCACTTCACCGAGGGCAAGCACGAATGGCATTCGAAGGTCGCGACTAAGGAGGAATTGAGCATTGTCGCTAACGAACTTGGCATCGCGGAGTCCGCCGTATGAAAGCACTAAGAGATGTTTTTGGCGAAACGCTGGTTAAGTTGGGATCAACCAATCCTAACGTGCTCGTCCTGGATGCCGACCTGGCGAATTCGACTAAGGCCGACAAGTTCGCTATGGCATACCCAGCCAAGTTTCTGCAGATGGGAATCGCGGAGCAGAACTGTGTAGGCGTTGCGGTCGGTCTAGCGTCTCTCGGTTTTGTGCCTTGGCTCTCGTCTTTCACCGTTTTCTTTACGCACCGGGCCGTTGATCCAATCCGCATGTTGGTGGCCCAGACTCATGCGAATGTTAAAATCGGTGCAGCGTATTCCGGATTACTGACCGGATTCACAGGCAAGACTCATCAGGACGTTCAAGATCTCGCAATCATGCGCGCGATGCCTGATATGACAGTGGTCGCACCAGCGGACGCAGTCGAAGGGGAAGCGATTATCCGGTGGGCCACGGAATATCAGGGACCGGTATTTGTGCGCCTGGCCCGGGACGCCAGTCCGGATATTTTTGATCAACAGTATGGCTTTGCTCCTGGCAAGACGATTACCCTTAAAGACGGCGGCGACGTGTTGCTGATTTCCACAGGCCCGCAGAGCGTCCGCTGTCTGCAAGCCGCCGAGTTACTGCAGGAGCAAGGGATTTCCGCCGGGGTTCTTCACGTGCCCTCGATTAAGCCGGTCAACCAGGAGGAGATTGTGAACGCAGCTGATAAGGCCGGCCTGATAGTCACCGTGGAAGAGCATTCGATCTATGGGGGACTGGGTGGTTTAGTCGCGGAAGTTCTGTCCGAAACATCGCCCCATCGCGTCATTCGTTTTGGAATCGACGATAAATGGGGAGAGTCTGCTCCGAACGATTTTCTGCTCGATAAATACGGGTTGTCAGCGTCGCGAGTAGCCCAGCGAGTTGTCGAGCGCTTGAAAGCAAAAAAATGAGCGCCGAGCGGCTTCGAGTGGCTCTGTTGGGCGCCGGCCGAATCGGCCAAGAACATGCCAAGACTTTACTTGGTTTGTCCCAGGTCTCCTTGGACATGGTCTGCGACGCCCGACTCGAAGCTGCGCGGCAAATCGCAGCAAAAATTCCCGGCGCGATTGCTACCAGTAAGCCCGAGGATGTCTTTGCTGCGGACGAAATCGATGCCATCATCATTTGTACCTCGACCGATTCGCATGCCGATTTAATCGAGGCGGGCGCCCTGACGAACAAGGCGATCTTCTGCGAGAAACCGGTTGCGCTTGACCTGGAACGAACTAAGAAGGCGCTCCATGTAGTCGATCGCGCTGGCGTACTGTTTCAAATCGGGTTTCAACGGAGGTTTGATTCAGGCTACGCCGAGGCGCGGCGGCGGATCGAGCATAACTTGATTGGGCGAATCGACCAATTTAGATCGGTTGGTCGTGATCCCGCACCGCCGTCTGCTGAATACCTTGAGAAGAGCGGAGGCCTTTTTCTGGATCAAGCGATCCACGAATTTGATATTGCTCGCTTTTTCGTGGGCGAGGTTGAATCGGTGCAAGCTTGGGGTGCCGCTCGATTCTCTCAGGATGCGGGCCGGTTGGGGGACGCCGATACGGCTATAACGTTTCTTAAGTTTAAGAACGGTGCGCTGGGCGTAATTGAAAATTCGCGGCGCGCGATCTACGGGTACGACATCGTTACTGAGGTCTTCGGAGAACGCGGCAAATTAGTGGTGCACGCCGAACGTAAGAGCCCGCTGCGGCATTATCGGGAAGGCGGTTCTGAGGAGGATCACTTCTATTTTTTCATGGACCGGTTCAAGGATGCGTTTCATGCGGAACTGGAGTCCTTTTTTTTGTGCGTTGAGGAGGATCGACCTCCATCGCCCGGAGCGGCCGACGCCCTGGAGGCATTGCGGATTGGGCTGGCGGCAACTCGAAGTTTCCAAGAAGGGCGCCAAGTACAGCTTGAGGAGATACGATGAACTACCGATGAACGAACGGAGACCAAAGAATCCCAGTGCAAATGAAGAGATCAGCGTAGCTTTTTTGGGCGTCGGCCGGATGGGGGAGACCCATCTGCGGAATTTGGCCACGATCCAGGGGGTCAGGGTGAAAGTGGTTGCCGATCCAAATCTCGAGGCGGCAGAGCGTGGCCGCAAACTATGCGGTGCAGAAAAGGCCATTGTAAGCACCGACGAAGCGATCCAGCATCCCGGCATTGACGCAGTGGTGATCGTTACGCCGACGGAGACTCACGCTCGGCTGATCGAGGCAGCGGTCCTGGCGGGAAAAGCGGTTTTTACGGAAAAACCGATTGCGCTCGATCTGGGAGAAACCAAACGGGTTGTCGATTTAATTCAGAGACAAAAAGCTTTCGTGCAGCTTGGGTTTATGCGGCGTTTCGATCCTGGATACTCAGAAGCCAAGAATCGAATCGAGCAGGGAGAGCTTGGGCGCATCGAGACTTTCCGTGCTCTGAGCCGCGATACCTATCCTCCTCCTCTCAAATTTCTGCTCCAAAGTGGAGGGTTGTTTCTGGATATGGCGGTTCACGACCTGGACCTCGCCCGTTTCCTGGTCGGAGAGGTAGAAGAGGTCCAAGCCTGGGCGACGGTCCTGATCGACGATCGCTTTACTCAAGCCCAAGACGGTGACACAGCGGTTACGCTCCTCAGATTTGCCAATGGCGCCTTGGGGGTAGTGGAAACCTCTCGTCGATCCAAATGGGGTTACGATATCAGGACCGAGATCGCTGGAGCGGATGCCAAGATCGTGATCGAGGCGCCGCAAAAAACGCCAGTAACCTTGTCCCGAGAATTTGGTGGTCACTTTGATCATTATGAAAACTTCCCGGACCGATTCGAGGTGGCATACCGCCTGGAGCTGCACGCATTTTTTGACGCATTAAGATCAGGTCGCGAACCATCGCCGGGAGCTCAAGATGCCCTGGAAACACTCCGGCTGGCAATTGCGACTACGAGAAGTTGGAAAGAAAATCGTTCGGTCAAAATTGCCGAGATCCGGTGAGGGTGTGGGCTTGACGCTCGCCCGGAATAGCAGCCGCCTGCCCAAGGTATGGAGGGGAGCCGCTTTGGCGTGTCACAACGCTGCCTCGTGTATTCGTACAGCACCGAGCCGCCCAAGCAGATCACACATTAGCAGGCGGCTCCCAGGAATGACCCCTGAGGAGAATGAAACCGATGGGTAAGTCCCGGGAGCGGCCTGCCCAAGGTCTGGAGGGGAGCCGCTTTGGCGTGTCACAACGCCGCCTCGTGTATTTGTACAGCACCGACCCGCCCGAGCAGATCACATATTAGCAGGCGGCTCCCGGGAATGAGCCCCGGATAGAATGAAACCGATGGGTAATTCCCGGGAGCCGCCTGTTTTTTGGCCGCTTTGTCGTTGAAAGAGTTTTGTGGCTAACTCGCGAGGGCGCGTTTTTACTCTCCAAAGCGGCTCCCCTCCATTGGCTTGGGCAGGCCTCGCGCAATCTGCTGTTCCGGGCGAGTCTCAGGCGGCGGTCGGGAATGAGCCCTGGGGGGATTGAAACCGATGGGTAATTCCCAGGAGCCGCCTGTTTTTGGCCGCTTTGTCGTTGCAAGAGTTTTGTGGCTAACTCGCGAGGGCGCATTTTTACTCTCCAAAGCGGCTCCCCTCCATTGGGTTGGGCAGGCCACGCGCAATCTGCTGTTCCGGGCGAGCTTCAGGCGGTCGGGAATGACCCCTGGGGAGATTGAAACCGGTGGGTAATTCCCGGGAGCCGCCGC
>JAFAVN010000351.1 GCA_019242435.1 Verrucomicrobiota bacterium
CTAAGCTCAGGGGTAGCGGCCGGCGACGATCGGATACCCAACGCGGCCAGAGTCGCAGTTGCCCTGGCGGAAACGAGAAAGGTTCGGCGGTCTAGCATGAGCGGAATTCTTTGAGCGCCTGGAGGTTACACGACCGGAATGGTGGAGCAAGCGGGAAAGTGTCCCCGTCGGATCTCTGAGTGATGCTGGCTAAAATCATATAAAGCCTGGGCGCACCAGGGAAACACTAGTTAACGGGGGTACGTTCGAATTTCAAGCGAGGGGTAGTAAACTGGTTCTCCTCGAGCATGAAAAAGCCGTCGGCTACTTGCTCCCGAAACTGCCTGCCTACAAAGCGGCTTCCCCCCCTCCATTGCTGGCCTGCTGCGAAACAGCGGCTCATGGCAGCCTAGTCCGCCGGCGGCCCGCTAGTCCTGTTATGTGTCCGGTTTCGCCTTAGGCCACGCCTTATTTTCCACAAGGCGGGTCTGTCCCCGGGTTGACGTCCCTCCAGCCTCCCAGCCGAGTGCTTGCGCGTTCTCCGGCTCCGATGAGGTTTCCTCTTCTCGCTTCGTCAAACGGACCCCCACCAGCTTACTGACGCCATGCTCTTCCATTGTGACCCCGTAGAGCACGTCGGCCGTCGAAATTGTCCGTTTGTTGTGAGTGATCACTACAAACTGGCTCTGGTGAACAAACCGGTCGAGGATCTTAATAAACCGATTGATATTTGATTCATCCAAGGGGGCATCCATCTCATCGAGGATACAAAACGGGCTCGGTTTCACCATATAGATCGAGAATAGCAACGCCACCGCCGTCATCGTCTTCTCACCGCCGGAGAGCAAAGTAATCGATTGCAGTTGTTTACCCGGTGGTTTGGCAATGATCTCGATCCCGCTCTCGAGCGGATCAGCGTCATCAACCAACAGTAGATTTGCTTTACCACCGCCGAACAGTTCAGTGAACATTTCTTGAAAGTTCTTGCGAACCGTTTCGAAAGTTTCAGCAAACAAGCGTTCGGTTGTAGAATTGATTTGGGCAATAATATCCAGCAACTCCGTTTTGGCTTTTACCAGATCTCCGTGCTGGCCTTCCAGAAAACGTTGTCGCTCTTCCAATTCATCGTATTCCTGAATCGCTTCCAGATTTACTGGACCCATCGCATCGAGCCGTTCAGTCATCTCAGTAACGCCCGCCTTGACCAAGTCCCAATCTTCAGGCCGTAGTTCGGCAAATCCGCCGAGCGTCCGGGTGCTGACTGCCAGATCGACGGTCCCCTTCAGCCGGTTTCGCTGTTCCTGAAACGCCTCATAGAAGGATTCCCACTCCGGTTGAAAACTGCTGATATCGGCTTGATACCGGCGCGAGATCTGTTCGCTCAAACTATCCAGCCGTAACCGAAACTGGGTGGATCTGACCTCCTGCTCGCCCCGTTGTTCCTGGTGTTCAGTTAACTGTCTGCGGAGCAGTCGGAGATTCGACTCGACACCTTGTACCGACTCGATATGAGTCGTCTTCTCCTCGGTCAATTGAGTTACCTGCCCTTCCAGGCTCCCGATTTCTTCTTGAAGTGAATCAATGGTCTGCCGCAGCTTGACGTTGTCCTTCTTGAATTGATCGATGCGCGCTTCGTAGTTCGCGATATCCGTCTGCCGGCTGGAAATCAGGTCGCGCAGTTCTCCCAATCGGTTCGCTAATGGTTGCCGCTGCCGTTGCAGGTTTTCGCGCCGTTGCTGTTCGGTCGCTACCCGTACTTTCAGTTCATTCAGCAACTCGAGCATCGACTCCTCGTTATCACGTAAACTTTCCACTTCGGTGAGTGCGACCGTATGCTTCTGCTGGAACTGCTGAGACTCCTGGCTCAACCGGGCAAGCTCAGCCTCCAAAGTTTCCAGTTTGGCGGCCGCACCGGCCAATCGCTCCTGAGTGATGTTTTTCTCCCAGGACAGACTTCTGACCTTACCCTCGGTCTCGCGCATTTCGCGATCGAGCATCGAAATCTTACCTTGGATCGTGGACTCGAGCACTTGCGCTCGTTGTAGTTTCTCGCGGTTTTCGGCGATGGTTTGTTGAATCAGGCTGACCCGCTCTTCCAACTCGGCTCGATTGCTCTGGGCAACGATTAGCCCGGCGCGCAACTCCGCACCCGCTTGTTCCAAATCCCGGATCTGCGTCTTGCGTTTTAGAATCGAGCTACCATCATTTGCCTGTGTACCAGCAAAGACGATTCCCTGCTCGGAGACGAATTCCCCGTTCAAAGTTACGACGGCAAGATGGGGGCTCCGCTCTTTGATACGCGAGGCACTCCTTAAATCTGCTGCCAACGCCACGTTGCTCAACAACTGGTTTACCAGCGGAGCGGCGTCGGGCCGGACCTGAACGCGATCCAGAGCCCAAGCGATCGCTTCGGCAGGCAATGGCTGCATTTTCATCGGTGCCAAGCGGCTCACCGCCTCCGTCGAGATGAAGCCAGCCCGGCCGTGTTTGCCTTCGACCAGTTGATTGCTGATCGCCTCGGCCGCCTGTTGGTCTGACACTAAGATCACTTGGAGATGATTGGCGAGCGCTGCCTCGATCGCTGGGATGAATTCGCTGCTGACTTCCAAGAAATTTGCCAGCACACCTAATACGGCTGTTCGGATTAGTGGCGGGTCATTCAACCCTTTTAACACCGCCTGGGTTCCTGAGCCCAGCCCTTCACCTTCCCGGTTAAGCTGGGTTAATACTTCCAACTTCGATTCGCGCTCTGCCAAACTGCGTTGTTTGGCAACGATTTCGGCAGAAATCTCTTTCAGCGAGTTCTGCAGATTAGCTCCGTCGTGCTCACGGTCCCGAAGATCGTCTCGGCAGCTTTGCACTTGCAAAGTAGCTTGCTCTTTTTGGGCCCGGTTTTCTTGTAGCTGCGTGAGCAGCTGCCCAAGCGCAGCTTCAGCCTGCGCCAATTCCTGGTCGAGCAGAGTTAATCGGGTCAGCCTGGTCTCTCGTTGGTTCAGGACGTTTGTTAGTTCGCCCCGGATAGAAGCAATCCGATTGTCTTTCTGTTGGATCTCACGTTGATACTGCTGAACTTCTTGCTCCTGCGCAGTCCTTTGCCCTCTCAATTCGCTGATCGACCGTTGATTTTCTGCCAGCCTTTGCTCTTCCGCTCTCAGGCTTTCAAACAGCTCGGCTAACTCGTGATCAGTTTCTTCGAGCTGCGTTTCTTGGATCCTTACCTTTTCTTCGGCAGCTACCACGTCCAGCTGGTATTTCGCGATGAGCTCCTCTGCTTCCGCGGCCCGCTCTTCATTGAACGAGATCCGATTGGCTGCTGTATCGATCCGGCCTTTAACGTCCTGCACACTTTGTCGGGTTGCGAGAATTTGTTCTTCCAGCGCCTCCACTCCTTGCCTTTGCCCAACCAACCCGAACTCCTGAGATTCGATCTGTTCCTCGAGCGAATGCTGAACCGAGCGTAGTTTTTCAACCAGTTCTTCGGCTGCAGCAATATCAGCGGTCAACTGGCCCGCCGTGTGAAATGAAAGGTGTAAGTCGAGGACGCGTAACTCTTCGAAGAGCGAACGGTAGCGACGCGCTTTTCCAGCCTGGCGTTGCAGTGATCCGATCTGGCGCTTGACCTCCTTCATGATATCGGTCAACCGGAGGAGGTTTGCGTCCGTAAATTCTAGTTTTCGGAGAGCTTCTTTCTTTTGCGCTTTGTACTTGGTGATTCCTGCCGCCTCCTCAAAAATCGCTCTCCGGTCTTCGGGCCGGGAACTCACAATCTGATCGATTTTTCCCTGCTCCATGATCGAGTAAGCCGCTCGACCAACCCCTGTATCCATGAATAGCATTTGAATATCTTTTAACCGGCAGGCTGTCCTGTTCAGGAAATAATCCGATCGGCCGTCGCGGTAGACGCGGCGGGTAATATTGACCTCGTTATACTCGATGCCGAGGTCTTCCTCGCACTCGGCAAAGGTGACGGATACCTCTGCCATCCCGACAGCTTGCTTGCTATCCGTCCCGCTGAAAATCACGTCCGCCATTTCGCCGCCCCGAAGCGCCTTTGCCGATTGCTCTCCCAAGACCCAGCGAATTGCGTCGAGAATGTTCGATTTCCCGCAGCCATTCGGTCCGACAATGGCAGTCACTCCCCGATGAAGATTCAGCGTAGTCTGGTTGGCAAAAGACTTGAATCCGGCAATTTCAACCGCCTTCAGATACATAGCGTCGAATGAAGCGAAAACTAGAGAAGGATCTCGATTGTGACAAGGCTAAAATACAAGC
>JAFAVN010000487.1 GCA_019242435.1 Verrucomicrobiota bacterium
GGGGTTGAGCTACTGATAAATTACTCAACGCGCGGGAGCCTCCTTCGCTTTGCTACGGCGTGCCCTCGTTCTAGGCCATGGGTTTTTTCAATCCGCTGTCAGCTTCCTAAACTATCATGAATCCTGGCTTCGCCGCTGTTCTGACGACCTGTTTAACGATTGGCTAACCTAAACTCTGTAAGCGCCTACAATAACTTCAGAGACGGCTACGTGGCCGAGAGAAGCCACTCGTGAGCAGGATCGTTATGAAAACGCCAGATGCGTTTGGGACCTGCCATGACGTTGAGATAGTAGGATTGATAGCCGTGCGGGACCACAACCGGGTGATAACCTCGCGGAACGAGAACTACATCACGGTCTTCGACTGCCATGGATTCATCGATGTCGCGAGAATCGGTGTAGACACGTTGGAAAATGAAACCCTGCGGGGGATTGATTCTGTGATAGTAGGTTTCTTCCAATAAACTTTCGGCAGGGAGATTATCGACATCATGTTTGTGCGGCGGATAACTCGACGAATGCGCGCTCGGGGTTTTGACCTCGAATATCAAAAGTGACTCGGCAGGCTGCCCTTCGGGCAGAACTTCGCACACATACCTGGTGTTTGTACCTTTTCCCCGCGTGAGCCTGGGCATGGCGCTCGCCTCGATAAGACGAGGCTGGAGGTCGCCTTTGGCCGGGGCCCCGGCCAAAGCAAGTTCGGCGGCGGTTTTAGCTTTGATGGTCAGGGTGGCGTTCGGAGGCACATAGACAGCGCCGGGAGCGGCATCGTCAAAAACTGTCTTGCGTCCACCAATTTCTTCCCAAGCCAGATGCCCGGCCGCTACCGAAACGGTGCCGGTTAACACCAGGACGCAAAGCTCTTTGGCATCTTCAGAGAAACTGATTGATTCACCAGGGGCTAACTGGTAAGCGGCAAAGCTCACATAACCCCAGCCGGCAGACTTGGGGGTCACATTTACAATTTCCTGACTGTTCTTAGTTGGTTTAACTAGCAGGCTCATAACGGTTTCACGGTTACCCAGGTTTCCGAGCGGCTGGATTGATCCATCGCTTCCAGGATCTGTTGGTTTCTGGCTCCAAAGGTGAAATCAGGATAGGAAGGTTCGTTCCGCCCAATGCTGGCGACGAGGTCGTGGACCTCGAACACTTTCATGTCGAAATAACCGAGACCGCCGCCGGCAAAATCGAATCCAAAAAAGGCCGAATACTGTGGAACTTGAGAGCCACAATAGATAGTGGTGAACCCGCGATCGTGCTTTGCTTCCCGCATTCGGAACACCTGGAGTTCGTTGAATCGCTCGCCGTTGTTTACAATCGTACCCTCGGTACCTGAGATCTCCCAAAACACGCCAAAGACTCGACCGGCACAGATGCGCGAGGCTTCCAGAACGCCGGCTGCCCCGGAGGCGAACTTAACGAGTGATTGGATCTGGTCATCGTTCTCAACGACCCGCTTCTTGGCGTCAGCGGTTATCTTGCTGCCGTAACCGGCATCGAACTCGGGGACGGCGCGTTCTTTGAAGACCGTCTGAGCCTGGGCAGAAACCGATGAAATATCGCCCATCAGGAACTGAGCAACCGAGACGGCATGAGCTCCGAGGTCACCTAATGCACCGGTACCGGCTAGTTCGCGGGAGCAGCGCCAAGACCAAGGGAGGGCCGGATCATTAAAGAAGCCTTGATCGAACCTGCCGCGAAACCGGACTAACTGGCCGATCTCGCCGCGTTCGATGATCTGCTTAGCCACTAACGCTGCGGGAGTTTTGATATTGTTAAAAGCTACTAACGTATTTACACCTGCCTTTCTGGCCGCAGCGGCCATGCGTTCGGCATCCTCTACCTTTACCGCCATGGGCTTTTCGCAGTAGACGTGCTTGCCCGATTCCAGAGCGGCGATAGCGGGCTCTACGTGCAAATGATTGGGGGTTGTGATATCCACAACCTCGACCTCCGGGTCTTCAATTAACTGGCGCCAATCGCCATATGCTTTCACGAAGCCGAGTCTGGCTCGGGCCTGTTCCGCCAGTGCGGCGTTCTGGTCGGCGATGGCGTACAAGACCGGCGTTCGAGGCAGATTGCGGTACAATATGCCCGCGCGGCGATAAGCATCGGCATGCGCCTGTCCCATGAACCCCGACCCGATGAGTCCGATATTTAGAGGTTTAGGCATAAGTGATGAGAAGGAGCGGGACGCCGCCAAGGCTGTGGACTTTGTCAGCGAGCTTTCTTGCGATTAACCGGCTAAGAGGTTCTTAACAAAGCGATAAGCTTTCTCTGTGTATAATTTGGGTGCTGCTTTGGCCGGGTCTTGCTCAGCTTCGACCACTACCCAGCCGCGGTATCCCGATGACCGGATAAACTCGCCTAGCGGCGAAAAATCAATGTCCCCATCTCCGGGCACGGTGAACATTCCTTCTCTGACTGCCGAATTAAACGGCCAATCGTGTTGCCGAGCGCGTTCCCATACGTTCCGGCGGACATCCTTGAGGTGGATATGCACGACGCGCGAACCGAAACGCTTCAGTATGGCTGCGTAATCCGCGCCCGCGGCATAAGCGTGCCCGGTGTCCAACAAAAGACCGACTTCGGGGCGCGTTTTTTGACAAAAGGCCTCGATCTCCTGAGCTTTCTCAACGAGCATCTTGAGATGATAATGATACGCGAGGGTGATCCCGGCTTCTTTCAGCCTCAGCGCGAACTCACCTAGCTTATGGGCATAGGCAGCTAAATCGATTTCCTTGAAAGCCGGTTTCTTACTGAGCGCTTCATCCCAAGGTGAAGCGCCTTCCATCAAACCGCATTCTCCGTAAATCAGTATCCGGCTACCACAATCTTTCAGTAAGCCGATATGGGCGGTGGCGACTTTCCATTCTTCTACCACGGAGCGTTCGGTGAGAAATCCCGAATACCAACCGCCGACTAACTGGAGTCGGTGTTTCGAAAGAATCGGCAAAAGCTCGCGGCTATTTCTGGGGAATTTTCGCCCCAATTCAACGCCTTCATAACCGATAGCCGCGGCATCGCTCAGACAGGTTTCCAATGGGATATCGCCGCCGAGCTCTGTCAATACGTCGTTTGTCCAACTGAGTGGACTAACGCCCAGGTGCACGCCTGGTAAGGAACGTTCTTTTGGCATGTCGAGCGGCTCTAGGTGGAAATTTTTACTGGCTGCCCGGTTCGCATCGACTCGGTTGCCTTATCTGCGATTAACTGGGCCTTCAGACCATCCTCGAGCGATGGGTTCGGAGGATTCTTACTTTCGATGGCTTTCAGAAACACGTCGATCGCCTCGTAATAACTTTGCTCAATCCGCTCGAACCAACCTGGGTACATCCCATCGCGATGAACTTGACAATCCTGGTAGAGGGATACCCCGCGGAAGCTTTGTCGGGTTGATTCTATCATTCCTTCCGAACCAAATACTTCCACTCTTTCATCATACCCGTAGGCCGTCCTTCGCGAACTATCGATTTGGCAAAGCGCTCCAGAAGCCATCCGAAGCGAAACGATTGAAGTATCAACGTCTCCCGCCTCACCGATTGCCGGATCAACCAGAGCGGCTCCGACTGCGTATAGATCAATCGGTTCGTCATTAGTAAGCCAGCGCAGCATGTCGAAGAAGTGAATAGTTTGATCCCGCATTTGTCCTCCCGATACCTTGACATATGAAATCGGGGGCGGCTTAGGACCACGGTTAGTGAGTTGAACAATCTCGATTTTTCCAATTCCGCCTCGGACTACCGTCTCTCTTAAAGCCGCATGACTGGCGTCAAATCGACGATTAAACCCGAGCATCACGGGAACACCGGTGGCGCGCACGGTGCGCACAGCTTTCTCGGCTTCGGCGTAATCCAGGGCGATCGGTTTCTCGCAATAAATTGCTTTTCCCGCTTTAGCTGCGCGCTCGAGATAATCGACGTGTGTGTCGGTAGAGGTAGCTATCAGAACTGCCTGGATATCGTGGTCGTTAAGTATTTCGTCAGCATTGGGAACTGCTTTGGCACCCGTGGCTGCGGCGATTCTGTTTGCCGACTCAATATTTACGTCGCTAACCGCCACCAATTTAACGTTTGGATGCCGGGCAAAGTTTTTTGCGTGAACAGAACCGATAAAGCCGGTACCGATAACAGCTGCATTAAGCATTCAGACTCCTTTTGGTTATTGATAGTTAAATCGATCCGATCTTTGTCCAAGCGCCGCCGGCTGCGTAGGAGTGCATCGCGCATTCCACAAAAGCGATTCCATGTACCCCGTCGTTAATATCAGGAAAACTGAGATCCGTTCTTTTCCAAGCTCTGCCCTGAGATCTGGCCAGTAGCGCGTCAGCAAGTTCTGTATACAAATTGGCAAATGCTTCGAAAAATCCTTCGGGATGGCCCAAACCGGCGCGAGTCCACCGGCGGGCTTCGGATGATAACCAGTCGGCACCTTGGGCAAGGATCTGAGGTGCAGCGTCGATTGGAAAATACTGCAGGTGCTGCGGATCTTCATGACGCCAGGCTAAGCTTCCCCGTTCGCCGTAGACTCGGATCGCAAGACCATGTTCATTGCCGACCGCGGCCATAGATGCCCAGAGAGTTCCGCGAGCGCCGTTGGTAAACCGGAGTAACAAATTGGCATTATCCTTTATGGCACGACCTTGAACAATGTGGCTGAGCTCAGCCGCCACTTCGCTCACTTCCAATCCAGTAATAAAACGGGCTAACTGATGGGCGTGAGTGCCCAGGTCATAAAGTACACTGGCATCTCCAGATAAATTTGGATCGGTACGCCAAGCGGCTTGTTTGTGACCTTCTTTCTCTAACAGTTTAATGGCCCAGCCAGAGGCATGTTCGGCCTGAATTACGCGCACTTCTCCGAGCTGTCCATCGCGGACCATACGGCCGGCATGACGCACCATTGCATATCCGGAATAGTTATGGGTCAGACAAAAAATTATCTTTGTTTTGTCAGCCAGCGCTTTGAGCTCTCTCGCCTCTCGGAGGGAAAGGCAAAGCGGCTTGTCGCAAATAATGTTAATACCGGTTTCGGCGAACGCCTTAGCAACTTCGTAGTGCTTGTCAGTCGGCGTTACGATCACGACGGTGTCGATGCGGTCATCGCGTTCGCGCTCACGCTCGGCCATGGTGGCGTAATCCGGGTAAACGCGGTCGACCGAGATGCCGAATTGCCGTCCCGCAGCCAATGATTTTTCATGGTCCCGGGAGAAGGCGCCTGCAACCAGTTCGTAACGGTCATCCAACCGCATCGCGATGCGGTGAGTTTCCCCGATACCGGCCCCGGGCCCGCCGCCGACCATACCGGCTCTAATTTTTCTCCGTTCCGATGACATTTGAAGGTGAGAGGCGAGGAGTGAGAGGTGAGAAGTGCGAGAGCGTAAGGGGCTGATTAGTCCACAAAAAAAGAGGACGGTAAATTAAGTCTGCTGTCAAAGAGCAGCCTTTTGCACTCTACCAATCACCAATCATTACTTACTTACTGCCGTGGTGCTTGAGTTGGTCGAGAATAACTGCGCCAACGATGATGCAGCCTTTGACAATCTGTTGCCAATAAGCAGAGACGTTCGTCAGGTCGAGGATGTTATTCAATACGCCGATGATGAGGGCACCAACGATGGTGCCGGCAACCGTTCCGATACCACCGGCCGACAGCGAAGCTCCCCCGATGACAGCGGCAGCGATAGCGTCGAGCTCATAACCCTGTCCTAGCCCGGCCTGGCCAGAGCCGATACGCGCTGATACCACCAGGCCTGCTAGCCCGGCCAGAAACCCAGCGTAAACATACATCAACATCTTGTACTTCCCGACGTTGATGCCGGAAACTCGCGCTGCCTGCTCGTTGCCACCAATCGCGTAAACGTACTTGCCAAATTTGGTATGGGAGTAAAGCACGTGGGTGACAATCGCCATTAAGACAAGAATCAGGATAGGGACCGGGATGCCCATGATGTCTCCTTGACCGATGAAATTGTAGCCGTCAGTCAGATCCGAAATGGGACGTCCACTCGTATACAAAAAGGCGGTACCACGGATTGCAGTGAGTGTGCCCAGAGTCGCTATAAACGGTGGTATGCGAGTTTTGGCAACCAGGGAGCCGTTGAGCAGGCCTACCAGGGCGCCAACCCCGCAGGCCGCCAGTATGGCTACGATTAATGGCACTTGCAGACCCTTGTAGAAAGCAGCTGAGTAATCCGGTACTTGAGAAAGGCTGGCTGCAACCACTGCCGACAATCCAACAACCGAACCGGATGATAGATCGATCCCGGCGCTCACGATCACTCCGGTAACGCCGAGCGAGATCAGACCAACCACTGACATCTGCCGGACGACATTGATCAGGTTAGTCTTACTCAAAAACGCAGGCGAAAGAATCGACGCCACGATTAACATGGCGATGAAAACCAAAAAAATGCCGTACTTATTGAATATGGTTCTGAAAGTACCGGCAGCTTGCCGCCATTTGGCGGGTGGGGCTTCGGATATTACAGCTCGAGTTTCCATAACTAACCTCCATCAAGCAGCGAGATCGGACACGACATTCATTCCTGTCGCCATCTGCAGGATTTTTTCCTGGGTGGCTTCACTACGGGTCAGCTCGCCAATTTTATCTCCTTCGTGCATGACCATGATCCGGTCGCTCATTCCTAGAACTTCCGGTAGCTCTGACGAAATCATAATGATCGAGCGACCGCTTCGCACGAATTCGGTCATTAAGCGATAGACTTCGGATTTAGCACCTACATCGATTCCTCTGGTGGGTTCATCGAGAATAAGGAGATCTGGATCGGTCAGTAGCCAGCGTGAAATCAAAACTTTTTGCTGATTACCGCCAGACAGGTTCTTGATGATTTCCAGGAGGCTCGGCGTCTTTATACGCATTGTCTGGCGCATCTTTTCACAATCTTTCTCAATTTTGCGGAAGCGAATAAAAGGCCCCCAAAGGTAGCTATGAATGTTAGCAATGAACATGTTTTCGCGAACAGTAGCGTTGATGTATAACCCGGTGAGCTTCCTATCCTCGGTCAACAGGGCCATACCGGCGGCAATGGCGTCCTTGGGAGACTTGATGCCGACGGTTTTACCGTTGATACGAATCGCTCCGCTCTGCGTTCGAACCACACCAAATACCCCCTCGATTAATTCGGTGCGTCCGGCGCCCATTAGGCCGGCAAGCCCCAGAATTTCACCTCGTCTAACCTCAAAGCTAACGTTCCGGAACCCGTGGCCGGTCAGGTTTTCTACCTGCAGCAGGGCATCACCGACCGGAGCGGTTTCTTTGTGAAACATATCCGTGAGGGTCCTGCCCACCATCTTCTCAATCAGAATCCCATCCGTCAGGTTCTTCGTGGCTTCGGTCCCCATATATTGCCCGTCCCGGAAGACCGTGACTTCATCGGTGATCTTGAAGACCTCATCCATCTTATGGGTGATATAGATGATGGCGCGCCCGTGATCTTTCAGAGATCTGATAATTGAAAACAGGCTATCGACTTCAGCCTCGGTAATGGCCGAAGTAGGTTCATCCATGATGATCAGGTCTGCGTCGTAGGAAACGGCTTTGGCGATTTCTACTAACTGACTCTGGGCAATGCTGAGCTCGCGCATCCGGGCAGTTGGTTTTATCTTGATGTGAAGACGATCCAGGAGCTCGCTCGTCATCCGATTCATTTTCGGCATGTCGACCAGGCCGCACCAGTTCATGGGCTCGCGGCCTAGATAGATATTTTCCGCCACAGTCATTTCCGGGATCGGGCACAACTCCTGGTGGATCATCGAAATCCCTTTGGAGAGGGCGTAATGAGTGCTGGTGATATGCAGCTTTTCACCTTTGAGGGTGATCGT
>JAFAVN010000491.1 GCA_019242435.1 Verrucomicrobiota bacterium
GGCCGGGATAGAGGGCTTCGACAATAATAAAGGGGGCATCGTTCTCGTTTGGATTCATATTGGCGGCATTTATTATTAGATCGTGAATCGGAAAGCACGAGCCTGCATTTTGAGAAGAATAGGTTCCCTGAACTAAGCGACGCTCAAAGCGCAACGCTGATCCGTCGAACCATATGATCCTGACCTCAAAATCGGGCGGACATGAACTCGAGGATAGAATGAGGATGAATTTGAAAAGTCAGGTTTTTTTGGAGCCAGAATTCTAGCCGTAACTACCTAGTATTCAAATGCGTGCACCCGGCAGGGTCGAACCTGCAACCCTGTGATCAGAAGTCATATACCCTAGCTGTTGCATGTAGCTAAAGCCACCGGTGATGTTTGATGCGCCTGCGGCTATTTACGGGTTTGGCATTTCAATTTCCAGCTTACGGGCGCTGCAAAAGCGAGCCGTTTTAGCTCGTGAACCGTTTGATCATAAACGATGCTCCGGCGAAGCCTTGGTCTGAAGCGTGGCAACGGCGCTTCTACTGACGCATTGGATCTGCCAATTGTGCTCTAAGAAGTCTTTACCTTTAGGCCAGTGTAGCTGGGCTCGAGCTGCTGTGCCCGGCGAGCCTGGCTGCCCAATCTACGATTATAATTCCATCACCAGACCGGCGCCTGGCCGGATAGGATATTACGGGCGCATTGCGGCCAAGGGATGTGGCGCTTGGGATTGGCGCGCAGGCTAAATATCATGTCTTCCCTGGAGAATACTTTACCGACGAGTGGGGCGGACCTACGCTTTACCGATCGGAGCGGTTCGGCCAAGAGCTCCAGGAGTTCAGGTTTTTTTGAATGCCGACCTGCCGGAATGTAATCGCGCAATCGCTGGCGTTTTTTGGGAGTCAGAGATGTATGGATCTGTTCGCGCATCGTTGCGGACTTAAACATCGTTAATGGCCTTTGCAGGACCAAAATCGAGCTGCCCCCCAAACTATGAGCAGTCCCAAGCATTATCTCAGTTTATTGGGCGGCCAGGCCAAATAAAAAGAATTACGGTGGATTACGGTGTTATTCTTACTTTATTCTTAGTTTAGTATATTCTGGGGAGCTCAATCGCACGAAGATCAGCTCTGGGACTTGATTGGAGCGGGTGAAGGGAATCGAACCCTCGTATGCAGCTTGGGAAGCTGCCGTTCTACCATTGAACTACACCCGCGCGACCGGATTCATCCTGGACGAATAGTCGCGATGAATTGGATGGAGGAAGATGGTAATCGGTTTCGTTGGGGACGCAAGAGTTGTTCGCGCCCAGAAAGCGCCCCGCTGTTCCAGCGCACGGAGCTGGTAAATTCCCGGATCTCAGCGGCGATTTCGTCCGGGACGTGGCTTTGGGTTGATCCGCGCTGGTATTCTTAGGTCATCCGCAGTCAGATTCGACAGGGAGAAGGAAGCGGGCTATCATCGGTGATGCGCCAAATAGGCGCGGTAAAGTTTCATGGGTTCTTCGAAAGGTGTGGCTCAGGCGCTTGAGCAGCGGGTTTTGAGTCTTCTTGGCAATGCGAAATATCAGCCGCTAGATAAGACCGATTTGGCGAAGAAACTGGGGGTGCCGGTCGATCAAAGGGCCGGATTCCGAAAGTTGTTAGGTCAGTTAGAAGCGGTTGGCAAGATTACTCGAATCCGGAAGGACCGGTACGTCTTGCCGCAAGCGGCAGATCTCATCGCGGGAGTTATTCTGATCAACCCGCAAGGGTTCGGCTATGTAGTCAATGAGAGTGGGGACGGCGAAGGCGACGTTTATATTCCCGCGAGCTACACGAGTACTGCGCTGCATCGAGATCGCGTCGTCGCCCGAATCACGGACGAGCCGTCGCCAGCATTGCGAGGGAGCCGGAAACGGGTGGGGAAAGTGATCAAAATCCTGGAGCGCGCGAACAGCCGGATTGTAGGGACGCTCCAACAATCGCAAAAGTTCTATTACGTGGTACCGGACGATCCGCGGCTGGTACACGACATCTACGTGCCGATGGCTGCGGATGGGTCAGGCCGGCGACCGGTAGTCAACGATAAAGTCGTCGTTCGCTTGGAAGCATGGGACAACCGCCATGTTAATCCTGAGGGCGAGATCATCGAGGTTTTAGGTCCGGCGCGCGACCCGAAGGTCGAGATGCTGGGGATCATCAAAAAACACGGGCTGCCCGGAGACTTTCCCGAGAATGTACTACGGGAAGCGGGCGAAATTCAGTCCGACATCCCTGCATCGGAATTGAATAAACGATTCGATCTGCGGCACCTGCCGATCTTTACCATCGATCCGGAAGACGCGCGCGATTTTGATGATGCCATTCATGTGGAGCAGATAAAGGGTGGCTGGGAGGTTGGAATTCATATTGCCGATGTATCTCATTACGTACGGCCGCGATCGGCTCTCGATCGAGAGGCATTCCAACGGGGTAACAGCGTTTATCTTCCGGACCGGGTGATCCCGATGCTACCCGAGCGTCTTTCGAATGGGGTCTGCAGCCTGCGACCGGACGAAGATCATTTAACCAAAAGTGTCTTGGTGCGATTCGATCGCAATGGCCGCCAGAAAGGATTTCGATTGGCCGCCACGGTCATCCGGAGCCGGAGCCGGCTGACTTACCGCGAAGCATACGAGCGCCTGATCAGCTCCAGTGATGACGCACTGACACTGGACTTGAAGCTGGCTTGGGATTTGGCGTCAAAACTGAGACAAAAAAGATTTCAAGTCGGAGCCCTCGATCTCGATATGCCAGAGGTGAGGGTCAAAGTGGACCAGGAAGGGCGAGCGATCGGCTTAATTCGCGAGGAGAACGATATCTCGCATCAGCTGATCGAAGAATTCATGCTGCTGGCCAACGAGATTGTAGGCCGTGAAACCAAAGTCCGAAGTATTGTCAGCGTCTATCGTATTCACGAGGATCCGGATCCGGAAAAGTTAATGGAGCTCCGAGAGCTTCTGCTTTCGCAGGGAATCGAGATCGGGGACCTGAGCAATCGGGCTGAGATGCAGAAGTTTTTGAAGAAGATCGCGGGCAGACCGGATGAAGGAGCGTTGAAAGTGAGTTTGCTACGGAGTCTCCGAAAGGCAGGGTACTCTGGATTATCGTTGGGCCATTATGGACTGGCCAAGGCGGATTACAGTCATTTCACCAGTCCGATCCGCCGGTATGCCGATCTAGTGACCCACCGGGCGTTCAACGTCTTGTTGGGCCGGCCTAACGCGCTGAAGCAATTACCTCGATTTAGTCAGCTCGAATCGATATGTGAGCATTTGGCGCTGACGGAGCGATCGGCCGCTGACGCCGAGCGGGAAGCCAGCCGGCTCAAAAAGCTCGACTACCTGGAAAGTCTGCTACGGAAGCCGCATCAGTTTTCTGGAGTTGTAACTGAGGTCCGCAATTACGGGCTGCTGGTTGAAGTTCTTGATATTCAGCTGGTTGGGCTGGTCCATGTCAGTTCATTGGAAGAAGATTTCTACACCTTCGATGCGGTGCGGCGACGTCTGATTGGGCGGCGCCGAAAACGAACCTATCAGATTGGCGACGTTTTGCCGGTCCGGGTTGCCAGAGTGGACCGGTTTAAACAGCAGGTCGATTTCGCGATCACAAAGCGCAATTAGACAGTTCTTTTACACTTTTGCTATTTACGCGGCTCGAAATTTGTGGCAGTTAGGAAGATTCGCTTAAAAAAAACTTTGGTCTCATCCCAAGGTAAAACGGTGTTAAAGGTATCGGTATCCCTCCCCCAACAACAGTCATGGACAATGTCATCATAACGAGAGAGCTGCAGGTTGAGCGCAAGCACTTCTACATTGAATTCAGAGAGAACGAGCGCGGCCGGTTCATGCGAATCACCGAAGAAGCGCATGGCAGGCGGAACACGATCATTATTCCGAGCACGGGCTTGGATGAATTCATGTCGGCTGCGGAAGAAGTGATTCAATCTGCAGATCGCGTTCCGGCAGCTTCCTGAGAAGCTCCCCCCAGGACCCAAAGATTTCACTCGCGCTATACATTTTTGGGATCCGTTCCACGACAAGCAACGGGTCCGGGTGTGGCGTGCAAGGGGTTTTAGAGGGGCAATAGAGCTACCCGCTGAGGCGGGTTAAGGCTGGCGAGCCCAGGGCTAGAGCTCTGGGCGTTATCTTCGTCATGTTCGGAGCGGAAAACAGCGCCTATCGACGCTGCAGAAACCCTCCGACTGGTTGCCAAAATTCGGTGAAGTATTTGCCAACCAAACCGATGTGTTTCGTCGGCCGGATACTACATTGACACGCTGGGCGCCTTCGTTAGTTTGACGGTCCTGACCCGCATCGAAAGGCTCGATGTCAGGCCGACATTTCGTTCACCCACCTCTAATTTTTTCTATGGCAAGAAAACTCAAAAAGAAGACCGCTGCCAAAAAAGCGGCCTCTAAGCAAAAAAGGGCTGTGAAAGCCGCGTCCAGTAAAGGAACTCGTTATGTTTATTATTTCGGCGATGGGAAAGCCGACGGAAACGGTTCCATGAAGCCCTTGCTCGGAGGAAAAGGGGCGAACCTGCACGAGATGACTCGCATCGGGTTGCCGGTACCTCCGGGGTTCACGATCACGACTGAGGTTTGTACCTATTTTTACGATAACAAGAAAAAATATCCGTCAGTGCTCGAGGATCAAGTCGCGCACTCGCTTGCCAAGATTGAGAAATCAGTTGAGAAAAAATTAGGTGACCGGGGCAATCCGCTGCTTCTGTCAGTGCGCTCGGGCGCTCGCGATTCCATGCCGGGAATGATGGACACGATCCTGAATCTTGGAATGAATGACGAGGTCGTGGAGGTGGTCGCGGAAAAGAGCGGCAATGCCCGGTTTGCGTGGGATTCATATCGCCGTTTCCTGCAAATGTACGGCGATGTGGTGATGGGTGTGCAGAAAGGACCCGACGAGGATCATGAGCCCTTTGAGACGGTGATCGAAGGAGTCAAGCATGAGGCTGGAGTCGAAAAGGACACCGATCTCTCTGTAGAAAACCTGCAAACACTGGTGGAACGTTTCAAACAGCTCATCAAGGAGCGAACAGGCAAGACTTTTCCCCAAGATCCGCGGCACCAACTCTGGGGGGCAATCGGCGCCGTATTCGGTTCTTGGAATAATGACCGGGCGATCGTCTATCGTCGTAAGTACGGCATCCCGCATGAGTGGGGGACCGCAGTGAACGTTCAAACCATGGTATTCGGCAATCGCGGCGATACCAGTGCCACCGGAGTTGCGTTCACGCGAGATCCGGCGACCGGCGAGAAGATTTTCTACGGTGAGTATCTGATTAATGCCCAAGGCGAAGATGTGGTAGCCGGGGTCAGGACACCGCATCCTGTAGCCGATCTGGCGAAAGAGATGCCGGCGGCGCATAAAGAACTGCTTAAGGTACGCAGCATGCTGGAACATCACTTCCGGGATATGCAGGACCTCGAGTTCACAGTGGAAGATAACAAGCTCTATATCCTGCAGACTCGAAATGGTAAACGAACCGGGTTTGCTGCGGTGCGGATTGCCACCGACATGGTGGCGGAAAAACTAATTACGAAGGAAGATGCCGTGGCGCGGATTCCGGCAGAGGCACTCTCGCATCTGCTGGCGCCGATCTTCGATCGCAACAGTGTTAAGCAAGCCAAGAAGATCGCTACTGGGCTGCCGGCTGGTCCCGGTGCAGCTACCGGTCGGCTAGTGTTCAGCGCTAAAGAGGCGGTCGATCTGGTCCATAAAGGTGAACGAGTAGTGTTGGCCCGTATCGAGACCTCACCGGAAGACCTGCGCGGAATGATCGCCGCCGAAGGCATCCTGACCGCGCGCGGCGGAGTCTCTTCGCATGCTGCTCTGGTTGCCCGGCAAATGGGCAAAGTTTGTGTGTGCGGAGCTTCGGCGCTTCATATTGATTACGCGGCCCAAACATTAAAGGCAGGGGATGTTACCCTGAAACAGGGTGACTTCATTTCGATAGATGGAACCGCCGGTGAGGTCTACGCGGGCGAAGTGAAAACTGCTGCCTCAGAGGTGGTGCAAGTGTTGGTGGAAAAGAAACTCGATCCCAAGAAGAGCCAGGTTTATCAAGAGTTCTCTTCCTTAATGAGCTGGGCGGACAAGCTGCGGAAGCTTGATCTTCGCACAAACGCGGACACTCCCGAGCAAGCGGCGACCGCGATTGCGTTCGGTGCCAAAGGCATTGGCCTTTGCCGGACAGAACATATGTTCTTTGAAGGGGATCGAATCGATGCGATGCGCGAGATGATCCTGGCGGAAAACAAGCAAGAGCGCGAAGCCGCACTGGCAAAATTGCTGCCTTACCAGCAGAAAGATTTCGCCGGAATCTTCCGCGAGCTCAAAGGCTTGCCAGCCACGATCCGGCTATTAGACCCCCCATTACACGAGTTCCTGCCGCACGCGGAAGCGCAACAGCAGGATCTGGCTAAGAAATTAGGTGTGTCGGCAGAACGGATCGCTCGCCGGGTGGAAGAACTGCATGAATTCAACCCCATGCTTGGTCATCGCGGATGCCGGTTAGGAATTTCCTTCCCGGAGGTCACGGAGATGCAGGCGCGAGCCATCTTCCAAGCCGCAGCCGAAGTCCAGAGGTCCGGGATCAAGGTAAAACCAGAAGTGATGATTCCGCTGGTCGGATTCCCGAAGGAATTAAAACTCCAGCTTGAGATCGTCCACCGGGTTGCGGCCGAAGTATCGAAGAAGGAAAAGGTGAAACTTAACTACTTGGTTGGCACCATGATCGAAATTCCGCGCGGTGCGATTGTAGCGGATGAGATCGCAAAAGACGCTGAATTCTTCAGTTTCGGTACTAACGACCTAACCCAGACTGCATTGGGTATGAGCAGGGATGACTCGGGCAGTTTCCTGCCGCATTATCAGGAGCTCGAGATCGTGAAGAACAATCCATTTGCAACCATTGATCCAAATGGTGTGGGCAAGTTGATGGAGATCGCGCGTGATCAGGGCCGCAAGACCCGGCCGGAGATTAAACTGGGTATCTGCGGCGAACACGGTGGCGATCCGCAGAGCGTGAAATTCTGTCACAAGCTGGGGCTGGACTACGTGAGTTGCAGCCCGTTCCGTCTCCCCGTCGCACGATTGGCAGCGGCTCAAGCTGCCCTCGAGAAGAAGTAATTGGTGAAAAGTGGGCCGTGACCCCAGCGCGCTTAGCGCGCTGACGGTCCGAATGGCTTTAGCGGCAGGCGATCCAGCGTCGCCTGCTCTGGCTGTATGCGGTTTGACTAACCCGGAGCCATTATAATCGTATGGGCGTGTCCGCCGGCGTTCGCATTTGTTGTCCAGCGGCGTCGCCGCCCAACCCGGAGGGGAGCCGCTTTGTCGGTCTCTAGTTAAGAGAGCAAATAACAGGCGGCTCCCGGGAATAGCTCAGCGGTCACTAACCCGCTGAGCGGTTCGAACTCGATGACCTACGACAAGCACATCACATCAGATTATGCGAGATTGCGACAGGTTCACCCCCCG
>JAFAVN010000537.1 GCA_019242435.1 Verrucomicrobiota bacterium
CCATGACCGAAATACGAGCGTTCGGCCACATCCAAAGAAATCGCGGTGAGTAAGCCCGGCCGCACATTCCGTAGTTACCGGCGCCAAACGAGCCCCCAATGATAACGGTGAACTTCGGAACCTGTGCGGTGGCGACGGCAGTTACCATTTTAGCGCCATGGCGGGCGATGCCTTCATTTTCATATTTTCGCCCGACCATGAAACCAGCCACATTTTGCAGAAAGACAAGGGGCATCCGGCGTTGACAACAGAGCTCAATGAAATGAGCACCCTTTTGGGCCGATTCCGAAAAAAGAATTCCGTTGTTGGCCAGCAACCCGACCGGGTATCCCCAAATGTGCGCGAATCCGCAAACCAGGGTGGTGCCATACCGAGCCTTGAACTCGTCGAACTCGGACTCATCTACTAACCGCGAGATAGCCTCACGCACATCATACGGCTTACGCAGATCTGCCGGAATGACGCCGTAGAGCTCTTCTGGATCGAATTTTGGATCAATTGGGGTACGGACGGGTAGCTGAGCCGGCTTAGAATGGTTCAGGTTTCCTACGATTTTTCGGGCCAACAAAAGTGCATGAGAATCATCCTGTGCCAAGTGATCCGCTACACCAGAGAGTCGGGTGTGAACATCCCCGCCACCCAACTCCTCAGCGGTCACCTCTTCGCCAGTAGCAGCCTTGACTAACGGAGGGCCACCGAGAAAAACCGTCCCTTGGTTCTTTACGATGATGGATTCATCGCTCATGGCCGGAACGTAGGCACCACCTGCTGTGCATGAGCCCATTACGACAGCGATCTGGGCAACGCCTTGGGCCGAAAGATTAGCTTGGTTAAAAAAAATCCGGCCGAAGTGATCCCGATCCGGAAACACTTCGTCCTGGGTCGGGAGATTGGCGCCTCCGGAATCCACCAAGTAAATACAAGGGAGGCGGTTCTGCTCGGCGATCTCCTGGGCGCGCAGGTGCTTCTTTACGGAAATCGGGTAGTAGGTGCCGCCTTTGACCGTGGGGTCATTGCAAATGACAACGCACTCTTTTCCGGAGACCCGTCCAACCCCAGTGATGACTCCTGCACCTGGGGCGTCGTCGTCGTACATGCCGTACGCCGCTAGCTGGGATAGCTCAAGAAAAGGGGTACCTGGATCCAGTAATCGATGGACGCGCTCCCGGGGTAAAAGCTTGCCGCGGGCAAGGTGCTTTTTGCGGGCTTCTTCACCGCCGCCTTGGGCGAGCTCTTTTACCTTCCCCTTGAGGTCGTCGACTAACCGCCGCATTGCCGCTGCGTTCACCCGGAACTCTTCCGATCCACTGTTGAGTTTGGATTCCAGGATAGCCATGGACAAGATTGCACCCGGCAGAATAACTCTTGGGGAGACGCGTTTTGGAAACTAAGAAGATTAAGGCGGTCTGGAAAGAACGAAAATGGACCGGGCCTCTTGAAGAGGTGCAATTAGGCGGCATTTTGCCGCCCAAATCTTATTCTGGTATCTCAGTAAATAAAGATGCTACTTACTAACGATCCAGTGGTTACGTAATATCTTACTTTCTGAAATCTGACCTGTCCCCACTATTCCGTTGCCATTCGATCAGACCAGGGAACATCAGTTAGTGACGCTCTACCGATGACGGATCAACGACAGACGGATCTCTTGCGCGCATTAATCGATGCTGGCGGCGAATCGATCAGCCTAGGAACCTTATCTCAGCGTGCCGGTTTTAAGGCACCCGATCTTTTGCTTCTCCTTTCCTCCTTAGAACAGGACGGGTTCACTTTCGAACGGACCTCGTCGTCCATCCGGCTGGTTTCTGAACCGGACGCGATCCGGCCACAGGCTGTTCTAGCACGGCTTGAGACTAGGTTTATCGGCCAGGAGATTTATGTATTTCGCGAAACCAGCTCTACGAATCATCTGGCGCGGCGAGCCGGCCTGGGAGGGTCTGGAGAAGGTGTCACTTTTTTTGCAGAGCGACAAACAGCAGGACGGGGAACCCACGGGCGAAACTGGGTGTCTGAGACCAACCAAGGTCTGTGGTTTTCGATTGTGTTGCGATCGCCGTTACCCGCGAATGAATGCCCCGTGCTGGTCCGGATGGCAGCATTAGCGGCGGCCGAGGCGGCCGAGCATTGGTCAGATATGCCCGTCGAAATCAAACCGCCCAACGACCTGATCCTAGCCGGTGGTAAGCTGGCAGGATTTCTCCTGGAAACGTCTAACGCATGGGATTTTCAGGTGCTCGGCCTCGGCATCAATGTTCGGTCCGCCCCTCGCATCGAGGGATATCCAACGGCAGCGGTTGAGCAATTTTCGTCCAGGGGACCAATCCCGCTGGCCGGGTTAGCCGCTCATGTACTAAATCGCTTTGAGAAA
>JAFAVN010000486.1 GCA_019242435.1 Verrucomicrobiota bacterium
TGCCGCTCAAGGCAATGCTCAGCATAAACAGGACAATGATAGAACCGGCAATGTGCCTGGCGATCCGTGGCCAGAAGACGAACCACGGAGCAACCAGTTCGGCCAGAAAATTCCATAGCACTCCGCCTCTCAGGACTGGATGAGGAAGGAAATGGAACCATCGGCTGAGAGGATTCGGTATCGGTTGGGTCTCGAAGTGGTAGTACAATGCGGTGAGGTCCCGCCAACAAGGATCTCCCCGAAGCTTGATCAAAGCCGATCCTAGCATCAAACGGAAAACGAGCCACCGGAACAGCCAGATTACCAAGAGAGGAGGAGCCCGGCGAGGGAAAGGACGCGGATCGATGAGCGGTACCAAAAAGATCGCCAGAAATCCCGTCTCGAGCAGCTGGATCTCCCAACCATAGCCATACCAGTCTTGTCCCATGTGGACGATGGACATGTAGAGGAACCAGAGAATCGCGAGAATCAGAGAGTTAGCGAATCCGGCCACGACCAGGCAGGACAGGGCAAACCCGATCCACGATACGGTAAGCAGAAAGGTGTCAGAATGGTCGAACCAGAAAAGCGACGGCAGCTTTAGAAAGGCTCCCCACGTCGAACCGAAATAGGCAGTTACTCGATCGACGAAAGACCCGATTGGCAACAAGCCGTGCGATCCGATCAGCGGCACCAACTGTTGGGCGGCAATCAAGAAGGCAACCGCGTAGACCGCACCCAATAAGCGGAGTAAGACAAATCGGGTGAGCCAGTACGTCGACTTGGGGTGCTGAGGTTTGTCGGGTCCGTGCTCGGTCTCCACGGAGAGGGATAGTGAGCAAACGGATGCGTAGTTGCAAACGCGGAACTGGCCGCCCCAGCGCAAACAACAGCGGAGCGGCGAAAACCGTCAACGGAACTCCTGCTATTTCACCAATCTCCGCTAGCGCCGCCACCACCGGAATCACCGCCGCCGCCGGAGAAGGTATTGTCATCGCCGCCGCCGCTACCCCTGCCGCCATCGCCACCGCCAGAACCGCCGCCCCAGAAGAATCCTCCCGGAGGTGGAGGCGGGCCTCCGCCGCCCATATAGATGCGGGTGCCGCGCCGCATGGCCGACACGATGGCAAAAATAAAAAAGACGACGCACACCAGGACGATGAGGAAGAAAAGGGCGAGAAAGGTCAGAATGCTTCCCCCAGCGCCCCGATCTTTTTGTAGCTCGGCTGCGGTTCTGCCGTTTCCCTGATACTCGCCTTTGGCGGCGGCCATGATGGCGGCGAGACCCTGCTGGAACCCGGCATCATAATTTCCGGTGCGAAACTGGGGCGCGAACTCGTCGCGGATAATTCGGATACACAATATATCCGGGAGAGCCCCTTCGAGACCTCGGCCGGTGTGGATACGAATCTTGTGTTCTTTGATGGAGACCAGAACCAGCACGCCGTTATCTCTTCCTTGTTGTCCGATTTTGGCGGCGCGGAAGAGGTCCTGGGCATAATCGTCAAACACCAGGTCGGCCGGCCAATTCGGAAATATGACGACCATGATCTGGTTCGATGTCTGCCTCTCGAAGGTCGCCAGACGCTCATTCAGCGAAGCCGCAACGGCTGGTGTCACGATTCCGGCGTAATCATTGAAATATCGGGTTGGCGGATGTGCCAGCAGGTCGCCGGGGGTGACCGCCGACGCCGGCGCCAGCAAAGCCAGGGTCAATACCAGAAGCGCCAGGAGCGGCGAAACTCCTCTGGGCATTTCCGACCCAAACCGGTTTTGTCTGACTATGATCGGTTCTTGGAATTTAGACTGGCGACACATTATGGGCTTCTTTCAGCCTATGCCCAACTCGAGATGGGACAAAGGACTTTCGAGTTCGAAGGACTGTCCGAGCGTAGCCCGGTCGTATTTAGTCCCTCTGGGGACAGATTCATTTCGGCGACGGCGATGGGCTGAAGGACGGGAATGAAACCGTGGGTGCATTTTCCGCCCCGGTCGCGCTTTGGAAGAACGGTTTTGGCTGGAAGCCGAAAAGCCCCGCGTAAAGGGCGGTTGGCAGGGAACGCACGATTACGTTGTAGGATTGGGCCGCTTTATTGAAATCCTGGCGGGCGACGGCAATCCGGTTCTCGGTTCCCTCGATCTGGACCTGGAGATCCCGGAAGTTACTGTTAGCTTTGAGCTCCGGGTATCGCTCGCTTACAGCGAGCAATCGCGCCAGGCTGCCGCTAAGGCTATCTTGCAGCTTTTGAAACTGTTGCAGTTGTTGAGGATCGGTCGGAGCCTTGGACGGGTCGATAGTGATTTTCGTGGCATTTGCCCTAGCGTTGACTACGTCAGTCAGGGTCGATTTCTCGAAATTGGCTGCTCCTTCCACCGTGTGCACGAGGTTGGGGATCAGATCAGCCCGGCGTTGATATTGGGTTTGTACCTGCGCCCAGGCAGTATCGACCGAGGCAGATACTTGCACCAGACGGTTGTAACCGCCGCCCAGGAAGAGGGCGACAATCCCAAAAACGACAACCACGACGGCGAGACAGCCGCAACCAATCGCTACAGTTTTATTCATAAATTCAACGGAAACCAGTTGGCCTGAATATCTCACACTCTTCTGGTAAGGGCCTTACGGGATAATGCGGGATAATGCCAAGAGTGTGAGATATTCAGGCTGGAGGTGCAGAAAAACGGACGCTACACAAGTTGCATTAAAATGGGCAGTATTTTATCCCAGATCGACGATTGACGCTGGCAGGAACAGCGGCTAGTATCTGGGCCCACAGACCAGCGGTAAAAGGAAATTTTTTTATGCCCGAAGTAATTGTGCGAAAGGGAGAACCGATCGATCGCGCTCTCAAGCGTTTGAAGAATAAGCTTGATGCCGAAGGGATTATGGAAGAGGTGCGCCGTCTCCGAGCTTTCGAGACGCCCTCGCAGAAATTGCGCCGGAAAGCTAAATTGGCTGCCAAGCGAGGAAAACTGAAGTTTCGTTTCAACCCTTAGCCTGCATCGCTCACGAATGCTTAGCGCATGGGTGAGCGATGCAGGTTACAGCCGCAGGATGCTCCGAGATCGGAGCATCCTGCGGCTTTTTTAGAGCCTGGTGCAGCCCTTAGCCTCCCACGAGCCGCACGACTGCCTCGACCAACCCGTCAATGTCGTGTTTCTTCGCCTCAATATCGACCTTGAGACCGGCTTTCCGCATGGTTGCAGAGGTGATGGGGCCGATGCTGGCGGTCTTGAGCCATTTTGGCCAGGGGAGCTTCATCGCCATGAAGTTCTCGACGGTCGATGAGCTAGTGAATGTGATGAGGTCGGCTCCCTCTTCTTCAAAACGTTTCCGAGCTCCAGTCGGATCGTCCCGTTCCGGAATTGTTCGGTAAGCGATCGCTTCATCGACGATGGCTCCGAGCTGGGTGAGCCGCTTTGGTAAAACGTCACGGGCATTTTCAGCTCTGACCAGAAGGAATTTGAGGTTCTCAACACTTTCGTTCTGCTGGAAGGTGTCAGCTAGCCGTTCGGCGACTGCTTCCTCTGGCTGCAGATCGACGGCAAAGTGGAAATCTCGTACTCGGGCGGCCGTGCCTGGGCCGATGGCGGCGATACGCACGTTGCCAAGCGCCCGGGCGTCATTGTAAAGCTTGAAGAACAGCTCGAAAAACGCGCCAACACCATTGGGACTGGTGAAAACCAGCCAATCGTATTGGAAGGAGTCCCGGACAAGCTCACCGAATTCCATCAGGTTCTCGGGAGGAATAATTTTGATGGTAGGAAGCTCGAGCACTTCAGCGCCGAGGCTCCGCAAGCGGGTGCTCAATTCGCCTGCTTGCTGCCGGGTCCGAGTCACCACGATCTTACGTCCGAAAAGGGGACGGTTCTCGAACCACCGGAGTCTCTGCCGATAGGAAACCACATCACCAAAGACCACAACGACAGGGGGCTCAACCTCTGCTGCGATTTCTTCAATATTCTCCAGTGTCCCCACCAGCGTCTCCTGGAGTCCAGTGGTCCCCCAGCGGATCACCGCGACAGGCATGCTTGGGGAAGCGCCATGGGCACGCAACTCAGCGACTATCTTCGACAGCCGGGCGGCGCCCATCAGCATCACTAGTGTGCCGTGTCCCTGGACAAGAGCACGGTAATCGATAGCGGACTCCTTTTTCAAGGGGGCCTCGTGCCCCGTAAAAACGGTAAACGACGAAGTGACATCCCGATGAGTCACGGGGATGCCGGCGTAAGCCGGAACGGCAACTGCGGAACTGATTCCGGGCACAATCTCGAACGGTATCCCGGCTGCGGCGAGGGCCTCCGCTTCTTCTGCGCCGCGCCCGAATACGAACGGGTCGCCGCCCTTCAGTCGCACTACCAGTTTGCCTTCGCGGGCTCGCTGAAGAATCAGATCGTTAATCTCCTGCTGCGAAAGGGTATGCGCACCCGCTTGTTTCCCGGCGTAAATAATTTCTGCACCGGGACGCGCCCAGCTCAATATCTCCCGATTGCATAAATAATCGTAGACCACGACGTCGGCGTGCTCGACCACTTCCTTGGTACGCAGCGTCACTAAGCCGATATCTCCGGGCCCGGTGCCGGCCAAAATGCATTTACCTTCGTTCGGCATAAATGTTCTCAAACAATATCCTGGCTGCGTCATGAGGCGACCGGAAAGGAACCGTGACCGAGGCGGAACGGACTTTGCCGGTTGACTCGAATATGATCGCGGTCATGGCGATTGATCCCCCGGTCAAATCGGCACGCACACCAATCGGTACGTTACAGCCTCCGCCGACCAATCGCAGGAATTCTCTCTCCGCTGTGACGCAACTCCAGGTATCGCGATGGTTGATTTGATCGAGCAGAGACTGGATGCCGCCTTCTTTTCGAGATTGAAGCGCCACGGCCCCTTGGCCGGCGGCGGGAAGCATTTCAGCGAGTTCGGCAACAAACACCACGCTCTGGCCGAACCGAAGACGGCCTTGATCTTCTTCCAGGCCGAGCCGCCGCAATCCGGCGCGCGCCAGAACGATTCCAGACCAGTTCTCGGAGCGAATCAGTTTTTCGATCCTGGTCGGTACATTTCCCCTGATATCGCAGACTTTAAGATCAGGACGGCGGTAAGTGATCTGTTGTACCCGTCGGGGGCTGCCGGTTGCCACCAGAGCGCCCTTTGGCAACGCATCGAGGCCACCTGCAGCTTTGGAAATCAGCACGTCCGCGGGATTCTCACGCGGGAGGACAGCCACGATGGGAAGAGCGGTTTCCGTGGGTAAATCTTTCAGCGAATGCACCGCCACATCGATTTCTCGATTCAACAGAGCCTGCTCCAGATCCTTGGTGAATAATCCCTTTTCCAGCTGAGGGCCGGAGTCGCTGAGCCGAACATCCAAACGCTGGTCACCGGCAGTCTTGATAATCCGGACCTCGATTTCGTCCACGGCACCGGTTCGTGATAAGGCTTCTCTAGCCAAGTCGGCCTGTGCGAGTGCCAGACGGCTTCCCCGGGTTCCGATGATGATCTTCATCAACGAGGAGGAAGATTGAGCCCCACATGCCCAATCATGGAGTCTACCGATTTCTCCATCCAGGCCTGAAAATCCGCTACATGCTTAGCAATCAATCGGTCGCAGTCAGCTGCTTCTTGTTGGCGAGCCTGCATCGAGCGTTCTGCCATCAATTGGAGCGCGTCCAAATCGTAAACGTAGACGCCTTCCAACCGATGGACTTCGGGCTCGATATCCCGGGGGAACGCGACGTCGATCATGAACAGAGGGCGATCGCCTCGCCGGCGCAGGATCGGGGCAATCTTTTCAACGGTGACGATGGCATGAGGCGCCGCCGTAGAGCTGACCAGGATGTCCAAGTCAGTAAATTCCCGACCCCACTCGTCGAATCGAACGGCTCGGCCACCGGTTTCTTCCGCCAGAGCTTTGGCGCGGTCAAATGACCGATTAGAAACAAAGATCTGCCGTGCACCCCTTGATTTGAACGATCGAGCCATCTTTTCACTGGTGTCGCCCGCACCCAGAAGCATGATTTTACATCCCTCCAGCTCGCCGAAAATCTGTTCGGCCAGTTCGACCGCCACGGAAGCGACGGAGATGTTGCCGCGGCCGATGGCCGTGGATGATCGGACCTGTTTGCCGACGTGAAAAGACCTTTGGAACAGCTTATTCAACCGGCGACCAGTTACCTGCTCGCGAACCGCTGCCTCGTAGGCCCGCTTTACTTGGCCGAAGATCTCGGTCTCACCAACTGCCATCGACTCTAAGCCCGAGACCACCCGAAAAAGATGCCGAACACAGCCTGCTGCCGGGAGCTGGAACAAGTGCGGCTCATCGCCCGACTTGAGGCCCCGATAGAACTCGTGAAAAAATTGGGGAACCGGCAGCTGAGCAACCGCACCGGCCACATAAAATTCTGTTCGATTGCAGGTCGAAACAATGAGTCCTTCCTCCAATCCCTGGACAGCCTTCAATCTTAACAATGCTTCCGGAAGCCCAGAATCAGGAATCGCGAATCGCTCCCGGATTTCGACGCCGGCGGTTTGATGGCTAAGTCCGAAACACGAAATATTCATCTGACTGGCGGAACCTCGGAAATAAACCGGATGCCCCAAAACATGCTCAACAGAAGGCTGAAGGCGATGATGGACAAGGTAGCCACCCATCTAGCCGCCATGGTGCGCCGGATCCTGGCAACCAAAATGCCGCCATAGATCGCCCAAATGACCGAGGACCACGCCACCTTCAGCCAGTCGACATCCTGCCCGATCAGAAATCCTGTTCCCAACCCGATCGTAAAAAGGACAAAGCCGAACCATAACAACCGGGAATTAGCAACGACTAACGTTCTAATTGGGGGCAGCCTGAAAAAAAGTGACGATGGCCGCCGGGTCTTCAACTGTCGTTCCTGGACCAGGTACATCAGTCCGGCGAATCCAGCGAGCGCGAAGGCCCCACAAGCCACGATCGAGAACGACGTATGAACCTCGAGCCAAGGGTTAACCGGGTGTCTTACGGGAAACGCAGGCGTCGTTGGCTGAAACACGGCAAAAACGCTCAGCGCAGCCGCAAATGGGGTTGTAAATACGCCCAGCAGCGAGAGCCGGTATGAGGACCCGATCAGAAGATAGATCAGAATCATAGACCAGCTCAGAAAAGTGAGAAGCTCGGAAAAATTAGTAATCGGGCAGCGGCCAACCGCATGTCCTCGAATGCCGAGGAACACCGTCTGGCAGAGAAAGCCGGCGAACACCAGGGCTAAGGTCAGGCGCGGAGCCATAAATTTCCCGCTAAACAGACTGTAGGTCGAGTAGGCCGATGCCACGGCAAAACAGTAGGTCGCAAGCCAGATCCAAGTCCGATCCGACGCAAAAATGAAAGAAGCGACAAAATCCAGATGCATCGACAAAATCAACCTGCTACGCTCCGCCATCCATGAAGGGAGTCAATCTCGAAGAGATACGCGATGCAATTCGCAATGTGGCGGATTTTCCCCAACCGGGTATTTTGTTTCGAGACATTACTCCCATTCTGAGTGACCCGAGACTTTTTCGGCAAATAATTGACGCTCTTTCGGAGGAGGCCAACAAGTTCAAGCCCGACAAGATCGTTGGCATTGATGCCCGTGGCTTTCTGTTCGGAGCGGCGGTTGCTTACAAGTTGGGGGTTGGCCTGGTGCCGGTGAGAAAAAGGGGGAAGCTGCCCTATAAAACGATCCACTATTCCTATGTGTTGGAATACGGCAAGGCTGACGTGGAAATGCACTTAGACGCGGTGCAGGAAGGTGAACGGGTGGTTCTGGTGGATGATCTGCTTGCGACCGGCGGCACTTCCGCGGCCGCTGCTCACTTGATACGACAGCTGAACGGAAAGGTTGAGGCAGCCCTGTTTTTCATTGAATTAGTCGAGCTGGGCGGCCGGCAGCATCTGGTGGATGTGCCGGTACGCACCCTGATTCAGTTTTGAATTCGAGGTTTGAGATTCAAAGTTGGAAGGTTCCAGATTCAAAGCTTGCAGCGAATCGCAGCGGGGCTGCGTCCGCGTCTATAACCTGGAACCTCGAACTTGGGACCGCAAACCTCGAACCCTATGGAGCACCATCTAAGGACGACGCACGATCGGTGGAATAAAGGGCTGCTGCCTGCCCTCGAAATTGAGCCGGGCGACTTGGTCACTTTCGAGTGCTTTGATTCTACCGGCGGCCAAGTTCAGCCGGGTTCTACAGTTGATGATTTCCTGAAAATCGACCGGAGTAAGATTCACACGTTAACCGGGCCGATTTTGATCAAGGGCGCAAAAACCGGCGATGCGATCCGCGTGGAAATTCTCGATGTTCAACATCACGGCTGGGGTTGGAGCAGCATTACGCCGGGTCTTGGATTTTTGCCCACGCGTTTTCAAGATCCGTTTTTGTTTATCTGGAAACTCGATGCGTCCTCAACGAAGTCGTTGTCGCCGGCGGTCGTTCCGCTACAGCCGTTTTGTGGGGTGATGGGAGTTGCGCCTGCCGAACCCGGCGAATTCCGGACTCGGGCTCCCGGGACCTTTGGCGGCAATATGGATGTGAAAGAGCTAGTGGCGGGCTCAACGCTGTTTCTGCCGGTAGTGAACGACGGCGGATTGTTTTCTTTGGGTGATCCTCATGCAGCCCAGGGGGACGGAGAAGTCTGTATAAACGGGATAGAATGCCCGGCGACGGTCAGGGTAAAAATCTCGCTTTTGAAAGACTCCGGTCTCACCGGACCGATGATCACGACCGCGCCGAGGCCGGCGCCTGGCGGCGGTGAGTGGTTGATGATTGAATCCGATAAAGATGCATTAGCCGCTGCTCGCCAGGCAACTAACCGGATGATCGACTTTCTGGTAGCAAACTGGGAGTTGAGACCAGAACACGCCTATTTGCTTTGCAGCGTCGCCATGGATCTGCGGTTGAGCCAAGTGGTCAATACGCCGGTGGTCACGGTGAGTGCTTCGATTTCGAAGTCGATTCTGCCAGATCCTGGACGGCTGGTGATTACTAATTCGTAATTGGTGATTCGTGGGTCGGAGGGCGGGCATTGACCTGCCTGCTGTGCCAAAAGGCTAGCACGCTCCACCAATCACCACTCACCGGTTTTCTGCCTGCTA
>JAFAVN010000182.1 GCA_019242435.1 Verrucomicrobiota bacterium
GATGACCGCATCAAAGAGCTTTAGCTCCCGCAGAAATTTTATTGCCCGTTCGGAAGCGGTTGCCAAGCCTCCTGCCATGCCACGGCTAGCCATACTTCGCATAAAAACCTGATCATCCTGAGAATAAACCATGGTGGCCCGATCGCCCAGCAGCGAGCCTGAACCGACAACACTGGGGTCATGCGACAAGATCGCGAGACGACGGTCAGGGGGAAATGTTCGGACAAATCGAAGTACAATTTCGTCGATCAGAGTTGTCTTTCCGGCTCCTCCCGGACCACTGATCCCGTAGACCTTGGTGGCACATTTGGCGCCGGTCTGGAAGGGATGCGGATCCACCTCATGACCGGCCTCAATTTCACTTAATTTGGCCGCCAGGATACGATCCCCAAAATCGTCTTTAGCCGCCGAGGGCGTGGGAACCGCGAAGCGTGATTGCACATAGCGCACCATTTCTTCTAACTGCGTGCCGGCAAAGAAAATCTGATCGACCCCGTTCTGGTACATGATGTCGGCGTCCGCCTTAGTAATGGTCGCGCCTCCGCCGCCGAACACTCCAATATGTCCGCAACCCCGTGCTTTCAGCAGGGAGATGACCTCACAGAAAAATTCGACGTGCCCGCCGTTATAACTGGAGATACCAATTGCTCGCACATCTTCCTGAATAGCGGCCCGCACCATATCACCTGCCGACCGGTTATATCCGAGGTAAATAACTTCGATCCCATAACGGATAAGATCCAAATTAATAGTGTTAATCGCGCTGTCATGCCCATCGCATATCGGCACAGCGGTCAGGATCCGAATGGGCTCCATAGATGCCCCTTACAGGGCCATGAGAAATGAGAAATGACAAATGACAAATGACAAACTCAGGGATCATTCGCAGGACTTGGAAAATTGACGAAGCTGGGTGGTCTCGTTTCCGGCTGCGGTTCGACCCCTGAGATGGCAGGACCAGGCAAATTCGTCATTTGCCATTTGTCATTTGTCATAGCCTTGAAGGGGCCACAAGCCGGTGGTCGGGTTTGAACCGACGACCCGCGCATTACGAATGCGCTGCTCTACCACTGAGCTACACCGGCGGTTTGGAGAGCAGAATCTATCGCGCGGAGCGCTTGGCACGTCAAGGGTATCTCAATTTTCGTTTCTCCCGGCTGAGAGTCGTCTGCTATAGTCGCAAAGAACCGTCTCCGGCGTTGATGGATGTGACCAGCTTGGCTGGGGAGTTATGATGAACCTTTAGACTCGATTCTATGGCAGATGTCCCCATTGAACCGCTAGCAGAACCAATCCAAAACGACCGGGTGGATCCGCACAACCATTCCAGCAGCCTGGAGCTAGGCCCCAGACAAACGGAAATGAGCAAATCCCCGGCAGCCACGCCCTGGTTACACCTGGAACCAGACGTTACGCAGGCCGTTATCGCCAAGACCGAGGAGGAGCTGCTGAGCGGCTTATCCGCCTTGATGCGAAACAAGGTGGAATACGAGAAAGTCCACCGCCAACTCGCCACCGCGTTGCATCAGATCGAGGAGGCGCGAAAAGAGCACCTTGCGGTTAAGAACCAGATTCGCGTTGCCGAAGACGAATTAGCCGCTCGCGTCAAAGATCATGAAAAGGTCTTGACCGAGATCTCTCGGACCCAGGAACAGTTGCAAGTCGAAAGAAATAAGCACCTGGAACACCAGGAAGCGCTGTTCAAGACTCGCAATGAAGCGCAGGAATCGCACCGAGCACTGCAGAACATACTTTCGGAGCTGGGGGAGACTCAGGAAACGTGCCGGTTATCGAAGGTGCAAATCGCCGAATCGAAAAAAGAGATTACTCGGCTGTTGGGAGAACGCGAATCCCTGCTGGCTCAAATTCACCCAATTCGTCAGGAACTCGAGCAACGTCTTCTGGACCGAGAATCCATCATTGAGCAGGTCATCATCTTGAATCGACAAGTGAAGGAATTGACTGAGCAGAACGTTGCTCATGCGGCATTCGCAGCGGACCGGGAGGCGGAGCGCGCAAACTTGCAAAAGGAATTAACAGAGGCCCGAGAAGAGCTGAACCGGCTACGGCAAGAGAAAGAACAATTGCGAACAGATCATGAGCGGCTCTCGGCAGCAAAACGTGACACCGGAGCGGAACTTTCGGATCTGGAAGCCAGGCTGGTGAACTTGCGATTCAGGCACGCCGAACACCGGCAGAAACTTGAGGAAACAAGACGGGAATTGGCTCTGGCCGAACACGAACGGACGCGGACATCGGCAGGCGTGCCCGCTCGGCAACCGGAGGTGGAAAAAACTGAATCGCCGCCACTGCCTCCCGTTGCCCCGCAGGAAAGCGAACCGCCGGCGGGCGAGGCTGAACCGGCAGCTTGGGCATTACTTTTCGGCTGGCCTGCGCCGCCGGTTTCAAAGTCGTGGGATTCTTATGTATTAGAGAGCGAGTTTTTTACCGAAGAGAACCTGGATGCCGCTAAGATCGCTGACCTCGTTTCCAGTCTACCAGGGATCGAGCATACCCTGATCCTGCAGCAATTCGGGCCGGTGCTGGCTGGGAATGTTCCGGACCGACTCCACTCCGCCCTGCAAGTACCGCATCGCGATTATTCATTGCTGTACGACCAGCTTTCCAACCAGGTGCATGAATATTCTAACCTCGCCAGCCGCGGGGCTACGTATCAGATTGGCGACGAGTTTCTTACGCTGATCGGCAACAAAGAAGCCTTTTTGTTGGTGACCCACGAAGCCCCCAATCTCCGGCCGGGTCTGCCTGAGAAACTGAGCGTCATAACCGAGGAATTAGGCAAGATGTATCCGGCGCCGGATCGTAGGTTGGACGTGAAGGAGGCGTGAAGGCGTATGGGCGCGTGGGCGTAACGGCGTGAGGGCGTATGGGCGTGCTCGGCGGAGCTGTCACGGAGGGACATTACGATCGTAGCCTGGCACCCAGTGCCTGGAAAACGGTTCCCGTAAATTCGTCCCGGAGGGTACGGTGCGATTTGGCGGGGCTAATCCCAACCGTAGGTTTCATCGAGGTTGCCGCCGTGGCGTTTGATAAAGGCCAGGCACTCTACTTCAAACGTTCGGGTCCGATGATGTTCCTCCGCTTGCTCGCGGACAGCTACGCCGGGCACGCCGATACCCGGCCCACGGCCCACTCGCCTTACTTGGCGCTGGCGCTCGTCACTGTACGCTTGGTGACCTGGATGCCTCGAGCTTTCGGACCGCGCACCTGAATAGCCGCGGCTGCGAAGGTTTGCTCGTCTATCCGGGCCCCCTTCACATGCCGATATTTAAGCCGGACTTCTGCGACGGCTCGATCAGTGATCAAACGGATCTTCGCTCCTTCCTGGGCACAAAAATAATCGCGATTCATAATTGCTCCCCCGAATGCGAATCGCTTGATAAATGCCGCCTTCGCTGTGCTGTAGACAATCGTAAAGATTTTGTCCCGATCGTAGATCTCGAAAAAGATCACATCTTTATCCACAAATAATTTATCGGGAGGCGGGATCATCTGATAGCGGCCGCTCTCCCAAACCACCAGAAGCCGGTCTAAAGGTGAACAACGAAAGGCAGCGTCGGCTTTGACGTCCGAACCCAAAAATCCGCGATCCCGATCGTAGGCGATCGCCAATTCGTTCGCGGTGAGCTCGCGAACGTCGATTTCTTCCGCCGTCGTGAGTTGGGTGCGCCGCTTATAGGTTTTTCCGTACTTCTCGAGCAAGTCTTCCAGATAGTTGATGGTGTAAGGGATCAAACGCTTAAGGTTCTTGCGAACTTCTTTTAACTCTTGGATGATTTTGACCTTTTCTTCCTGGTTTTTCTTCAGGTCGAATTTGGAAATCCGTTTGATCTGCAGCCCCAGCAGCATTTCTACATCGTCGAGCGTGATTTCACGAGCCAACTCCACTCTAAGCGCTTTCAGTCCACGCAAAACCGTCTGCTGCACGGCTTCATAGGTCCCGCAATCCTCGATCCGTTTGTAAATCCGGTGCTCAATGAATAGCTGGATCAGCGTTTTTCGATGTAACTCCTCTGTCAGCTCGCTCTCTCGAATTTCGAGCTGACGTTTGAGCAACCCAACCAGTTCGTCGGTATTAGCCCGGATGATTTGCTGGACATCCATCTGAACCGGCCGTTCGCCCTGGATGACAACACAATTCGCGTGGATCACTACTTCGCATTGTGAAAAATGGTAAAGGGCAGAGATAGCCTTGTCCTGATCCTCCCCCGGTGAAAGCACGATCACGATTTCGGCAGAAGCAGCCGTGAAATCGCTGATCGAGCGAATCTTCAGCTTCCGCTTTTTAGCAGCATCTTCGATCGAGCTGATTACCGACTCGGTAGTGGTACTGAAAGGGATCTCCCGAATGACCAGTTTGTTGTTATCGCGTTTCTCGATTTTGGCCCGGACCTTCACCTTTCCGTTCCCGTGACCGTACTCGCTGGCGTCCATCAGACCGCCCTGAGGAAAGTCCGGTAGCAATCTGAATCGTTTATCTTGGAGAATCGCAATTTGAGCCTTTAACAACTCCACGAAATTGTGCGGCAAAATTCTGGTGGATAAGCCAACCGCTATCCCTTCGGATCCAAGCATCAACAGCAACGGGAGCTTACTTGGCAGAATGACCGGCTCCTGATTTCGTCCGTCGTAGCTCGGTACATACTGCGTCAGCTTAGGATTGAACAATTCATTTCGCGCCAGATCGGTCAGCCGGCACTCGATATACCGCGAAGCGGCCGCCGGATCACCGGTTAAAACGTTACCGAAGTTCCCCTGGCCTTCGATCAAATAACTGCGATTAACCAGGTTAACTAATGCATCTTCAATCGAAGCGTCGCCATGCGGATGATACTGCATGCAGTGCCCCACGATGTTGGCCACTTTGTTAAAGCGTCCGTCATCTTTCTCGTATAACGCATGCAAAATCCGGCGCTGAACCGGCTTCAACCCGTCTTCCAGCTGGGGAATGGCCCGGTCGCGAATGACGTAAGAAGCGTACTGAATGAAGTTCTCGTTAATGAGATCCTTCAGCGGATCCTCGGGTAGGTGGGGCGCGGTAGAGTTTGAGGACATCTGAGGTTAACCGATGGGTCTTCTAATTCTCACACAAAGGCACTCAGACACAAAGAGACAGAAAACCAAATTGGATACGGGATCCTCCGTTAGCGATCCGTTTCACGCCTTCTGGAAGAGAGCGGAACCAAAATCCTATCTCTTCTTCGGTTTCTTTCTGTCTGAGATTTCAAATTCTTCCCTCACGCCACGAAGGGTTCCTCAACCACCAGATGATCCATGATAAACTCCCTCCGAGCAGGAGTGTTTTTGCCCATATAGAACTGTAGTAACGGCTGAACGGCATGGCCGTCGTCTACTGTCACTTGGGTTAGTTTCATTCCGGCGCCAATGAATGCTTTGAATTCGCTTGGCGATATTTCGCCCAGGCCTTTGAACCGAGTTACCTCGGCATTTCTGATTTTGCGGATTGCTTCATCCCGCTCGGCCTCTGAATAGCAATAGAACGTCTGCCTCTTATCCCGGACCCGGAAAAGCGGCGTCTCCAAAATGAACACGTATCCTGCCGTAACCAGGTCGGGGAAGAACCGAAGAAAACAGGTGATCAGCAAATTTCGGATGTGAAGTCCGTCCACGTCCGCATCGGTAGCCAGGATTACTTTGCCGTACCGCAGGTTCTGGAGGTTCTCCTCGACGTTCAACGTCCGCATCAAATTGAAGATCTCATCATTTTTGTACACGATTGTCCGATTGAGATCCCAGACGTTCAGTGGTTTACCCTTCAGCGTAAACACCGCCTGGACGTTTGGGTCCCGGCAACTGGTGATTGAGCCCGCCGCGGACATGCCCTCGGTGATGAAGATCATCGATTCTTTCCCTGTACCTTTCTCCAGGTTCAAGTGAACCTTACAGTCTTTGAGCTGCGGAATCCGAATGGAGATGGCGGCGGAACGTTCCCGAGCCAGTTTACGCACATCCTGCAGCTCCCTTCGCAGCCGCTGGGTTTCCTGAACCTTTTGCAGCAAACGCTCGGTTGACTCACTGTTCTTGTGCAACAGCGTGGAAACGATCTCACGCACTTTTGCTACCAGCTCGGTTCGAATCTCGGTGTTGCCGAGCTTGTTTTTGGTTTGCGATTCGAATACCGGATCCTTTAACCGGATGGCGATGGCGCCAACCAAGCCCTCCCGGACATCGTCCCCTTCGAACTTGGCTTTGGCCACATCATTGATGGCCTTCAAGATCCCTTCCCGGAAAGCGCTCAAATGAGTGCCTCCGTCCGAGGTATACTGCCCGTTAACAAACGAATAATGATCTTCGGCCAGACGGTTCGTGTGAGTGAAAGCTATCTCGATCATTTTCTCCCGGGAATGGAGAATTGGATAAAGTGCTTCCTCGCCGATATCTTCATCCAAAAGATCTTTCAAGCCGTTCTCGGAAGAGAATACCGTACCGTTAAAATTGATCTTCAGCCCGGCATTCAAGTAGGTATAAAGCCGGAATCGCCGGAGCAGATATTCGTCCCGAAACCGAAAACTTTTGAAGATTGCAGGGTCCGGCTCGAACTCGATCTCCGTTCCGTCATCCGCATTCTGCTTGCCTCGTTTCTGCGATTTGAGCTCACCTCTGGTAAATTCCGCTCGGAAAAACTGGCTGTCCCGATAGCTGGTGACAATGAATCTCTCAGACAGAGCGTTAACCGCCTTGGTGCCGACGCCGTTTAGACCGACACTGAACTGAAAAACGTCATCATTGTACTTTGCGCCCGTATTGATGCGGGATACGCAGTCGATAACTTTGCCCAAGGGAATCCCGCGACCATGATCCCGGACGCGCACCTGGCCATCATTGAGCGAGACATCGACCTGTCTCCCATATCCCATAATGAACTCATCAACGGCATTATCGACGACCTCCTTCACGAGAACGTAGATTCCATCATCATAATGGCTGCCGTCCCCCAAACGGCCAATATACATGCCAGTCCGGGTACGAATGTGTTCAAGGGACGAAAGCGTCTTGATCTTGCTCTCATCGTAGTTGTGCTTTTTAGGCGCCATCGGAAGAAAGACAAATGACAAACAACAGATGGCAAACCCCGTACGTCAACCAGGCGGGATGAAACCGGGTGTTCTGTCGCATATTTGGAATCCGGAGAGTGCCACGGAGCCGCGCGAGTTGCAAGACAGCGTGTGTGGGAAGTTCGGAGGTGATTGGTGAGAAGTGAGACGCAAGAAGTGAGAAGTGTACCGCCGAGCGCCGGGGGTAGCGGGCTGCTCCAATCACTCTCACTTCTCACGTCTTGCCAACCCGCCGGCAGACCCGCTATTTGTCATCTGTCGTTTGTCCTCTCTCATTTCTGAATGCTCCAGTTTATCGCAAAACGGATGGTAAGCCTGGTGGTCATTTTGTTTTGCGTCGTGACGATAACTTTTTTTCTGATCCGGCTCATGCCGGGCGGCCCCTTCGATCGAGAAAGGAAGCTTCCCAAACACATCGAGAAGGCGTTGCTGGCAAAATACAAATTAGACGGCCCGCTTCTTAACCAATATTTCGGTTACTTGGGCGATCTTCTGCAGGGCGATCTCCGGCTCTCGACCAAGTACCGGGATAGATCTGTGAACGAGATTCTGGCGGACAGCCTGCCGGTTTCCGCGACCCTGGGCGCCATCGCGTTTGCATTGGCGACCGCCGGCGGGGTGTTACTCGGATCGTTGGCCGCTTCATTCCAGCACTCCTGGATCGATCGGACAGCGATGTTCTGGGCTCTACTAGCAATTTGTCTGCCGTCATTCGTAATCGGTCCCCTGTTGATCCTGGTTTTTGCCATCTATGTTCCTCTCCTCCCGGTGGGCGGCTGGGGAAATCTGAAGAGCCTGATTTTGCCCTCAATCACGTTAGCGGCACCTTACACGGCCTATATCGCCCGATTGACTCGGGCCAGCATGCTGGAGGTACTAACTCAAGACTTTGTTCGCACCGCTCGGGCCAAAGGCTTGTCGGAGCTTGAAGTTATTTATAAGCACGCTCTGCGCGTCGCCATATTGCCGATTGTCTCTTTTCTCGGGCCC
>JAFAVN010000002.1 GCA_019242435.1 Verrucomicrobiota bacterium
TGCGGCGTCCTGACCGCCAACGAAATCGGGTGTGTTTCTTGGAGATTCGCCGGTCACACCGAGGATCACCTCTCTGACCACGTTTTTTGCTGGTTCGCTTTGCTCGGGTGCTCCCAGTGGATGCGGACCGGCCGATCGAGTCAAGCCGACGGTAAGCTCGCGATAGGTAGCTACCGATTCCACCTCAGGCAACGTTTGCAGCAATTGCATGAAGCTGGGCGCAATAAAATTTTGGAACCCGGCAATCTCGTTATCTGCCGGAGTAATGAAAATATCGGCAACCAGCCGGCGATCCATCCAGCGATCGACAGTCAGTCGAAAAGAGAAAATCATCACTGAAACACTGATCGACAGCGCAACCGCTGATCCCAGGGCTGCGCTGGTAATCGAGTTTCGATAAAGAGAACGGATCAGGTTCTGTGCGGCGATTCTAGTTAAATAGAACTCGAAAGAGCAAGTGGAGGTGATCCAGCCGACAGCATAAGTCAGCGAGGGCGAAAGAAACGAGAAAGAGAGCAAGACTAACATTGCACTGAGGAAACCCGCGGCAGGCTGTAACCCGGCAAACCAGGCAGTCACGACTGCTAGAAGCAGAGCAGCGCCACTCATGACCAAAGTACCGGGTCGAAAACGCTGGCTCTTTTCAATCAACAATCCCAAATTCAGGGCGCGCAACGGCGGTAGGCCGGCCCCCTCATTCGCTGGCATCCAAGCGCCTATCCAGCCGGTAGCAAGACCAAAACCAGTCACGACAACGACTTGATGCCAGGGAATGAAGGAGTGCTCGATACTGGTCAGTACATAAAGATTGCTAATGGTTTTGGCGACGATTCCGATACACCAGGGGGCTATGGCCACCCCCAGAACGATCCCTAGAGCAACTCCGCAAAACGAATAGAAACTCGCTTCGCCTAGAAAGAGCAACCGAATTTGGCGGCGAGAGACTCCGAGCGATCTTAAGATCCCGATCTCTGCCCGTCTCCGGACCACCGAAGCGGCTACCGTGTTATAAATCAGGAACACACCGACCATTAACGAAGCCAGACTTAACGCAGTCAGGTTAAGTTGAAAGCCTGCCACCATCTTTTCTACTTGGGAACTGCGCGATTGTGGCGCTTCCACCGTAACAGGCGCAGGCAGCAAGTCTTTCAGCTGGGAGACGATCGGACCTGGATGCAGTGGATCGCTCAATCTGAAAAGCACGGATGAGAGTTTCCCGGTCTCGCCGGAGCACTCCTGGAGCCAACCAATATCCATAGCGGCCAGGTGGGAATCTGCTTCCTTAGCATCCAGGAGAAATTCGACCGAGAGTGTTGTTATTTTCTCACCAACCCTGACTCGAACTGTACTGCCTCGTTGTAAATGATGAGCCTCAGCGAAGGCTCTCGTTATTGCCACCGAGCTTGGGTTGCTAAACCACTGGTCGAAGTTCGAGCCGGATAATTCTTTGATTTCGAAGGTCCGGAAGTGCGTGTTCGTCAGAGGATCGACACCAACCAGGTGCAGGTATTCGCCGCGAAAATCCGGCAGCGTTACGACCTTTTCCAGTATTGGAGTTGCATCACTACAGCCACGAACTTTTTGCAATTTGGGAAAAAGAGCGTCATCAATGTCGCCTCTGGCTTCCAGATTTGCTTTGCCCGCCACCACATCAATGCCCGCCGCGAGCGAACGGTTCGCACTATAGTTGGTTATCTGGATCGCCAGATAGACGGCCACTCCTAGCGCTACGCTTAGGATGTTTATCGAACTCAGCAATGGATGCCGGAGTGCATCTCGAATCACGAAGCGCGCCGTGAGAGATGAGAAATGAGAGATGGCAGACGGCAGATTGTTCATTCGAGGGCAATCTAGAATCTAGATTTCGGATTTGGAATTTCGAATGCAGACCGGCGACACCGCAGCGCGAGCGGAGGCTTTCGGCCTAGTGCGATCGGCGCCGCCACCTCTTAAGCCTATTCGGGAGACCCAGCAGTCTCGCCTGTACGCGAAATTCGAAATTCGAGATTCGAGATTCTAAATTCCTCCCACTTTGAGCCTTTGCGTCTTTGCGCGAGATCTCTACCGTCTTCACCGTGCCTTGTTCTCACCACGGACCGGCGCGGCGATGTTTGCTCCGGTTGCTGCCTTCAAAAGGGATACGCGAAGCTGATTTAGCAACGTATGGTTCGTTAGTCTACGGCCTTCAAGATCATTGACGTAAAAGCTATCAAAGGCAGCGCCTTTTTCCGTAGCAATCCGGGAATGAGCGATGTTTACACCGGTATCAGCGAAACACCTGAGCACGTCGTATAAAAGTCCCATCCGATCCGCAGTTTGCAGATCGATGACGGTGTAAGCCGGATGTACCTCGTTTGAAATCGTTAGTTTCGTCGGAAATTCCATTTCCGCAGTAATCTGGTAAGAGCTCCGTCGGCGGATTCTCTTAAGAAGCGGGCCGAAGTCGAATTCGGGATCACTTAACGCCTCATGAAGGACAGAGTCGACTTGCCGTTGATCGCTTTCCTCGGTGACAGGCTGGAAATTCAGATCGCAAACGCGAAAAACCCCAAGCATCAGGTTGTCGGCCCGAGTGTACGCATCAGCGCTTAGAATGTTGATCGAAGCGGTAGCAAAAGAGCCTGCAATCTTGGCCATCAAGGCAGCTCGATCCCATGTACAGATCCAGACCTCACTATGACCTTGGTCCGGCTTACTATGCCAACGAATAGCCGCGCTCAAACCGTCGGCCGAATCGTTACACCGCATTTCCAGCCAGGCTCTGAATAGACGTAGGTGCCCAATGATCTCGTTAGTGTGGGTGCTTTGAAAATAGCGTTCCGGCATGGATTGGAAATGAACGTCGATCTCTTCGCCAAAATCGCGCGCCATACGTTTCGATACGGCTTGCTGCAGATCGTCTCTTTCGATCCGAGCTTGCTTGTAGAATTCGGCTTCGTCGCGCAGGTAACTGGAGGCTGCATTATAAAGCTGCCAGACCAGTGTCTCTTTCCAATCGGACCAATTCTGGCCACTGGTCCCCTGGCCGTCTGCTAATGTTAATAACATCAAATGGTCCAGGTTAACCTGGTTCCGCGTATTTTCAGCAAACGCGGCAATGGTGGCCGGATCCTCGATATTTCGACGCTGCGCTATCTCCGACAAAGTCAGATGGTGATCGACCAGTAAAATGAGCCGGCTCCTTCTTTCCGGACTTAACTGGAGCCGGGCAGCAACTTTTTGGGCATTCAGGGCGCTGGCTTCCGAGTGATGTCGCGCGCCTGAGGCTTTGCCGGTGTCATGCAGCAATAAGGCTAAATAAAGGACGAACGGGTCGTCCAGCCCTCTAAAAAGAACCTGGTAATCGGCTAACTTCGGGTCGCTTGTATCTATCAGCTCGTCTAGCTTTTCGATGCATTGTAGCGTGTGCTCATCGACCGTGTAACGATGGTAAAACTCATGTTGCACCAGACAGGTGATCTCCCCGAATTCCGGCATGTACCGGCCTAAAACGTCCATCTCGTGCATCATGCGCAGGATCCGGCCTACTTGTCCTTTACGAGAAAGGATCGCCTGGAATGTGTCGCGAGCCGCTCGCGAATATTCAAACGTCCGGTTGATAAGCCGGGTCCGCCGGGTAATCAATTGTTCTAACTCCGGGCTAAGCTTGAGCTCACGTTGTTGGGCGTGCAAGAAAACTCGTAATAGCCTGAATGGGTCCTCGCGGAAGATTTCTCGGTTCTCGTAATAGATAAGTCCGTTCTGGCTGTAAAATCCGTCGAAATGTTCTGTCTTGAGCGTCCGTTTGGCTAAGAAACCAAAGATTGGACGTGTGTCTTTGGAACTATCGGGGAGTAAAAAACGTTCGGTAATTTGCGTGTTAGTCAGGTAAATGGTGCGTGCATGCTGGAAATAGTCACGCATGAACGCTTCACTCCGGCGTACCACTGTTTTCTGCGGATAATGAAAGTGATTTGCTACCTGGCCCTGCAAAAACAGAGTCAAAACGTCGGCAGGCCGTTTGTTGATGTAATGGAGTTCGGTCCGCACTCTCTGCAGGAAGTCATAAGCTCGGTCAATGGCTCGCCGATCGCTCTCGGAAATATACTTCCGCTCCACCAGCTTCGCCGTGCTCATCACTCCGTCGCGGAAATAACAGATCCATTGCATATTTTGGTAATCGCGTAATCCTCCGCAGCCGTTCTTGACGTTCGGCTCCTGCATGAAAACGGAACCGCCGTATTTCCGATGGCGTTCTTCCTGATTCTCTAATCGCCAGGCCAAGTAGGCATTTACCTGGCCGCGAACGCAGTGCTCAAAGTAATCGCGGCGAAACTTGGCAAAGAGGTTCCGATTGCCCGCCAGGTACCTGGACTCGAGCAATGACGTCTTGGTAAGCACATCCGAATTGGCAAACCGGATCGCTTCGCCGATCGACCGGCTGGCGTGGCCAACTTTGAAGCCGACGTCCCAGAGCATATACAGGATCTGCTCGATGACCTCAGCCGCGCCGGGTTGAATCTTCGCGGTCTCGTGCAAGAACAGGATATCGATATCGCTGTAAGGATTCAATTCGCCGCGCCCATAACCGCCGATCGCCAGCACCGCCATTGGGGGGTTCTGGCCGGTCAGACTCGAGAACTCAACAGCCCCTTCGAAGAAATGCCGTATCACGACGTCCAACAGAGTGGCCCGATCCCGAACTACCTCTAGTCCACCTGCACCGGAGTAGTGTTTTAGCCGAAGCCGGTGCTCCTCGAGCTTGAGAAATTTTTTGTACAGATTGAGCTTTTCCCGAAGCCGCTCCTTGCCCTCGGAAACGAGCTCCCTTTCGGCGTGGGCTAAAATTTTTTCCAAATGTCGAGGCATCAGGGACTGCGGCCTAATTTAGCGTAAAAACGGGCTTTCACCATTGACACGGACCAGTTTCAGCCTGCCGATCACCATTCACCAATCGGTACGCACCTTTATTCGGCTAAGGCGGCGAGGCGCTCACGCAATTGTTCGAGCCGACCCGAAAAATCGGTCTCCCGTTTACGATGTTCTTCCACGACTGCGGCCGGAGCGCGACTGACAAAGTTCTGGTTCGCCAGCTTCTTTCTCGCTGCGGCTAATTCTTCCTCCAGTTTGGTGATTTCGCGTGTGAGCCGCTGTTTCTCAGCTTCGATATCTAACGAGCCTTCCAAGGGCAAGAATACCTGGCCGATAGGGGTCAATGCGACGGGTTCGCCCCGAGCGGGTTCATAATCCGACAAAACCTCGAGCGGCTCCGCTCCGCTTAGCCGCCCGAACACAGTGAAATCGTTCGCAGTCGCCGGTTTCAAAACGATCCGGATCTTTTTGTTCGAAGGAATCCGATATTCGGCTCTGAGGTTTCGAGTGATGGAGGTCGCCTGGTAAACGTCTGCCGCGAAGCGGGCTGCACGTTCGTCGAGCGTCACTTCCACCCGGAGCTCTGAGAGCGGGGCGAATTGGATGCTGCCGGTTCCAAAGGCCATTCTATGCCAAAGCTCCTCGGTGATATGCGGCATGAATGGATGGAGTAATCGGAGCACTGCGGAAAGCACTCGGTCCATCACCCACAGACAATTCACCCGATCCTTGTCGCTTTTGAGTTCGGTTTTGGCAGCTTCAACGTACCAATCGCAAAAGTCGCTCCAGACAAAGTCATACAACGTCTGGGCAATCTCCGTAAAAAGATAGTCTTTATAGCCTTGCTCGATCCGGTCCACTGCCCGGTTTAAAAGCGAGAGGATATGAACCGAGTATGGTGACAAAGCCTGGGGGGGCCTCACCGCCTCAATCATTCCCTGCAATTGCCGGAATCGGAAGGCATTCCACAGCTTGTTCGCGAAGTTGCGGCCTTCCTCAATCTGCTTTTCGTCGAACCGAATGTCCTGTCCATGGGGCGCGATCCGCAAAAGGCCGAATCGGAGACCGTCAGCACCGTATTTTGAGATCAGGTCGAGAGGGTCCGGAGAGTTTCCCAAACTTTTCGACATTTTCCGGCCTTGCACATCACGGATGATACCGGTGAAAAACACGTCTCCAAAGGGCTTTGCGTCCTGGAACTCAAAACCGGCCATTATCATCCGAGTGACCCAAAGAAAAATGATGTCGGGCCCGGTCACCAGATCGTTAGTTGGGTAAAAGTCGGTCCTCAAGTCGGGCGGCATCGTGGCAAACGGCCAGAGCCAAGAGGAAAACCAGGTATCCAGCACATCAGGGTCCTGTTCCCAGTTTTCCAGGTCCGCCGGTGGCTCGGTATCGACATGCAATCGACCTGGCTCAGTACGATGGTACCAGACCGGGATTCGATGGCCCCACCAAAGCTGACGGCTGATGCACCAATCCTGGATGTTCTCGATCCAGTGTTCGAAATTCTTGATCCAGCGCTCCGGTCGAAACCGAATTTCTCCGGAACGCACAGCGGTCAGGGTTCGCGCGACCTCCGGGTAGCGGAGGAACCATTGCTCACTAAGCCTGGGTTCGATAGGGACGCCGGCTCGCTCGCTATAACCGACGGTGTGTTGATACGGCTCTTCCTTCGACAGCAGGCCCAGTTCTTGAAGCTTTTCCACGGCTCGTTTCCGAGCTTCAAAACGATCAAGGCCGGCGAATTCTTCTCCGGCCAGGGCGTTCAAAGTGCCGTCCGGATTGAGGATGTCAACGATCTCTAGTCCATGCCTTTGGCCGATTTCGAAGTCGATTTTGTCATGTGCCGGAGTTACTTTGAGTACCCCGGTCCCGAACTCCATGTCGATAGCGTCATCGCCAATAATCGGGATTTGAGTTCGCGGGAACGGCCGCCAGCAGTGCCCGCCAATCAGGTGTGCGTAACGTGAATCGCGAGGATTGACGGCTACAGCTGTGTCTCCCATCAAAGTCTCGGGACGGGTGGTCGCGATCTGTAGAAACCGGCCGGGTGACTCTACGATCTCGTATTTGATCACATAGAGAAAGCCGGAGACCGGCGTGGCGATAACCTCTTCGTCTGAGAGCGCCGTCAATGATGCGGGGCACCAGTTGACCATTCGTTTGCCCCGATAGATCGCTCCCTTACGGTAAAGCTCGACAAATGCAGCTCTGACTTCACGCGAATAATCGGCATCCATCGTGAAGCGCTCTCGAGACCAATCACAGGAGCATCCAAGCCTTTTCAGCTGTTCAATGATCATACCGCCGTGGCGTTCCTTCCATTGCCATACCCGCTTTACAAACTCTTCTCGGCCGAGATCAAAGCGCGTTTTTCCTTCCTTCCGAATCTGTCTTTCTACGACCGTCTGGGTCGCAATCCCGGCGTGATCCGTTCCCGGCAACCAAAGAACATTCTTGCCGAGCATTCGGGCGCGACGCGCGAGAATGTCCTGGATGGTATTATTCAGGACATGCCCCATCGTCAGCACTCCGGTCACGTTGGGAGGCGGTATGACGATAGAATAGCCCGGCTGCACAGACGGAACTTTTGCTCGAAACGCATCATTGCGAATCCAGGCTTCGTACCATTTCTGCTCAACGGCCCCGGGCTCGTAGGCGGTGGAAATCGCTTCCATGGGACAGCGAATCTGTCCCCGGCTTGGCGGTTCTGCAACCTCGAGGTTCGGTCAACGATAGAAGGTTTGGAGGGATCGCCTGCTCGCGATTCAATGAACGGTTAGATTTGGACGCGACAGATAGGGGACCCGATCGCCCCAACTGCGAACGGTCTATGCGCCTCAGTCGACGGGCGTCAGGAAATGATCCCAATCTCTGACGTTGTGGGCGTTTCGGATGAAATAGGTGACCGGCAGCTCGCGGGGAGATTGAGGTTTTTTGCTGAGTTGTAATCCAACTTCCTCGGGTAACCGGTTCCCCTTGAGACTGTTAATCCGTTTGTCGGCAAGGACGCAATTCTCCCAGGTGGTCTGGCCGCCTCGAGAGCGTGGCACTACATGATCGATGTTCCCTTCGTGCGGGGCCAATTTTTTACCCGTGTACTGACACTTGCCGCCATCGCGTTCCCAAATTCCTCTCGCGGAGAGTTTTGGCCGTCGTTTTGGCACTTTATTGTAACGAGCCAACACCAGGACAGTCGGGACCCGGACCAACCCTCGCACGGTTCTCACCGCGTTGTCTTGCTCCCGGGTTTCAAGCTGCAGCCATTCGTTCCAACGGACTGGGCGCATATCCCCGGTACCCTGGATGTCCAGGGCAGTGGCATTTCCGTTGGCCATCATGCAGAAAGCTTGAGCGGCGGTTTTGACGTCGATTGCCTGCCAGTTCCGATTCAGAACAAGAACTGTCGATTTATGTAAGACGTCGTTCATTCCATTGCCTTACCTGTTGAGCGCCCTTTTGCCGGGACCGCGACAGACTTATGCTTCAAAATTCAACAATTGTCCACAGTCAGCGGAAGTCGTTCCCCAGTTTGGGGCGAAGCGGGTGACATAACCTGCTGGCTGCAGGCGCCGCGGCGGGGCAGTGGCCTCCGCTGGGCTACGAGTCTAGGCGGCGAAAAAACGGCCGCGCATTTTTGCGCCACCCAGGCTATTGGATTTTATGCGTTGCGATTCCGATTACCACACTCATCCTCAGGGGCACGCTATCAGGCCTTATACGGTTGAGCTACTGCAGCCGTGGGTTAATCGATGCAGAGAGCGCAGGATTGAGAGTATCGCCTTCACGGACCATGACCGCTATCACGAGGGAATCGATTTCGACATAATTGATCGATTGCGGGAGGTCAATCCCGACCTGGAGATCCTTATTGGGATCGAGCTTGATAATGATCCGGTTACCTCGAAGGCAGGCTTGAACTGGGTCGAAGCAAACTGGGACCGACTCGATTTTGTGCTCGGGTCGGTGCATTACTTCCCGAGCGCCGAAAAGATGTTCGATGGAGCTGACCAAGCTCAACAGTTGCTAGACAAAGGTATCGAGCTTGCCTTTGAAGAGTATCGCGAGCAGCTCGGAATCGTGATCGGGAGAGGGAACATCGACTGCCTGTCGCACCTGGATCTGGTCAAGATCCACGCGTTGATTCCTGATAGCTACGATCCAGCGGCATTCTTTACCCCGGTCTTGGATCGGATCCGATCTGCCGGGTTAGCCCTGGAGATCAATACCGCCGGATGGCGGAAAAAGATCGGGGAACAGTACCCGTCTGAGCCCATTCTGCAGGCTGCCTTAAACCTGGGGATTCCGATCACCATCTCGTCAGATGCCCACTCATACGTCCAGGTCGGCGAGGATTATGACAAGCTCGGACTACTAGCGGATCGGCTTGGGCTGCAGAAGCCGACGCGATATTGGAGGCATCAGAGAAGGAGGTAGTATCTAGGAGTTAGAGCCAGAGCCGCTCTTCAACTGGCCGGTATGCGTCCGAATCGTTGGTCGACATAACCTCCGCCGCCATGAACGCGGTAACCCCGCGCTAGCAGCCGTGCCGCAATAATAAACGATATAACGGTGCTATACGAATCTCTATAGCGCCGCTATACTGAGAAGTATGAACACGCGCGCTACCTTGCTCGCTGCCGCTCTGAAGCTTCTTGAGGACGAAGGCGAGGCTCAGTTTTCGACGCGCACCGTATGCGCTCTCGCGAACGTCACTGCGCCCACGCTCTATCATCACTACGGCAGCGCCGACGGCCTGTTGAGCGCGGCCATGGCAGAGGCGTTCTCGGAGTTCCTCGAAAGCAAGAGGGCTGCGGTGCAATCCCTTGATCCAGTAACGGCCCTGCGCGAGGGCTGGGATGATTACGTACGCTTCGCGGCAGCGCGGCCCCGACTCTACGCGGCAATGATGAGCCGGGTCCTCAATGGCGCCCGGATACCCGCCGCCGAACAGGCCTTCGCGCTGCTGATCGAACGGCTCTCGGCCATCGCTGCCGATGGGCGGCTCGCTCTTGCGATAGCGGCGGCAGCCGATCTGTTATGGGCATCTGCAAACGCTGCTTCTCTGTTGTACGTGACGGCTCAACTCCGTAGTGCGGCATTGCCCACTCCGGTTGTCCTAGAGGACATTCGCGAGGCTGCCATACAAACCATCCTGACTACTGAATCGAAAGGCTGATCGTCATGAGAATTCTCGTCACTGGAGGTACCGGCCTTCTCGGAGGCCGTCTGATCCCAAAGCTCGCGGGGAATGGCCATCAAGTGTTTGCCCTCACGCGCTCGGCGCCGTCCCACGCAAAACTCCGGGCATTGGGCGCGTTGCCCGTCGATGCCAACCTGGAAAGCAATGTGTTGTTGCCGTTACCTGCGGTCGACGCCGTCGTGCATGCGGCCGCATTGTTTCGATTTTCCGGACCCCGGGAACCATTCTTCCGTACCAATGTAGACGGCACAGTCAAGCTTCTGGCGGCGGCTGAGAAAGCCGGAGCAACGACCTTCGTCCATATCAGTGCGGCAGGCGTTATCATGGACGATGCAGGTACGCCCGTCCGCGCTGCAGACGAGAGCGCACCGACATTCCCGGATCACTTCTCCGCCTACCTGGCAAGCAAGGCACGGGCCGAGGCGATCGTGCTGGCGGCTAATAAGCCTGGTTTCCGCGCCCTTGCACTTCGCCCGCCGGCACTATGGGGGCCCGGCGACCCGTTTAGCCGCGCGCTTCCAAAGGCAATCAACGCCGGAAATTTCGCCTTCATCGACCGTGGCGACTATGCCTTTGCCACCTGCCATGTGGACAACGTCGTCGAAGCCGTCCAATGCGCATTGGAGCGTGGCGAAGGGGGCCGCGCCTACTTCATCACCGATCAGGAAAAGCGGACCTTTCGAGAATTTGTTGCTTCGCTCGCGAGTGTCCAGGGTTTGTCCATCGAGAAAATACGTTCGATGCCCTACTGGTTTGCGTTAACTTTGGGCCGGTTGATGGATGCTGCCTGGGCCATTCTGCGAAAGGACGGCGATCCGCCGGTTTCCCGTTCGATGATGCGCATGATCGGCCGGGAGTTCAACGTCAGTGATGCCGCTGCGCGGCGTGAGCTGGGCTATATAGGAAGGACTTCACGCGCCGACGGTTTGGGTAGTTACTCTTGATGTCCCCCTACCTTTCTCATTTTCCAGCAGCTCAAGAGCGACCCTCATCCCGCTTACGTCGCAGACGAACCGCTGGAGGTGACCCGGGTCGGAACGAATCCGACGAAGTACATCCTGAGCAGCATCACCCAAGCCTCTTTAACGGTTATCATCAGGTGATAACCTGGTGTTCTGCTGCCAAGAAGAAGGTCGCGTCAGCATGTGTCTAGTCATTTCAGCAACAGAACACTAGGAGATCGTGAAAACGAAGCTTTCTGTCCCGGAGGGATAGGACACTAGGGCACGACGGGGGTCGCTGCCAGGGTCACCCCTTGAACGATCCGCGTTTGCACCCGGCTGATATTTAATTCCAAGACCCGATCGGCGGTTTTAAAAAATGGATTGGAGCTGTCGGTCAGCGCCACTTCAAGGTAACCGGGACGTTCGGCCCGATTCTCAAGGCCCCCGTCGCGCAAAACTTCCACGACCTGCCCGGCACAATTCTCGGCGGAATCGACAAGCACGATTTCATCACCAACCACGCCAGCGATCGTCTTCTTCAGCAACGGATAATGAGTGCACCCGAGAACCAGGGTATCGATGCGCTCAGCGATCAATGGATCGAGGTAATGATGCAGCATTTCTATGGTGACCGAGTGATCGAACATTCCCTCTTCAATGAGCGGTACCAGCAAGGGGCACGCCTGGCTTAGAACCGTGACCGCGGGATCGATGGTTTGAATTGCACGTTCATATGCCCGGCTGGCGACGGTAGCTCGCGTACCAATGACACCAACTCGCCGGTTACGGCTGTGGGCTACGGCCGCACGTGCACCTGACTCGATCACCCCGATGATCGGAATCCGAAAGACTTCATGGAGCCGCGGAAGCGCCAAGGCGGAGGCAGTATTGCAAGCCACCACGACGAGCTTTGCGCCTTCCGCTGTCAGCAATCCGGCAATCTCCAGGCTGTATCGCTCGATTGTGAGGCGGTCTTTGTTTCCGTAGGGAAGACGCGCGGTATCGCCCAGGTAAAAGAGATCTTCTTTTGGGAGCAAGTCTTTGATGGCCCGGACCACCGTCAGCCCGCCGATGCCAGAATCGAATATGCCTATCGGTTGTTCTGCGCGGTTAAGGTTCGACATTTCGAGGAAAGGCAGGAAAGGCACTGGATTTCAAAGGATCCCAAATCACCCCCCCGAGAAAAGCCTCGGTACCGACGGTCTCAGGCAGCTTTGAAGCGATCGCTTCGGGCGGTCTGCCGGCCCCTCGTGAAACAGCACGATTGTAAGCAATCACTCCACGTACAATTGCATCAGCGAGCAACTCCCGGTACGCCGGGGAAGCCAACCGAATCGCATCCCGGGGGTTCGTCAGAAAACCGCCTTCGATCAATACTCCCGGGATCGAATTGTCGCGCAAAACTACGAACCGAGCCCGTTTGATGCCGCGATCCGGCACGACTAGGCGAGTGATCAAGGAAGCGTGGATAGCGGTGGCCAGATCGATATTTTCCGGGTCACAGCCATTGCCGGTCCAAGTCTGGAAATCTGCCAAGGTCAGTCCCCTGGGATCGTTGGTCGACGGAACTCCCCTTGGCGCTAGACAGTAGGTTTCGATGCCTTCGGCATTAGGGCCCATGCCGAAGTTGAAATGGATGCTAAGAAAGACTGCGTTTTGCTGAAAACTGGCGAACCAGGCTCTGGATTCGAGGGGGATGTAGACGTCTGTGGTCCGCGTCATCTGAACGTCAAAACCCGCTCGGGTGAAAAGGTCACGAGCTCGAAGCGCAACGTCCAGAGTAAAATCTTTCTCGTTTCCTAAAGGACCGTGCGCTCCCTGGTCAAATCCGCCATGGCCGGCGTCGAGCACCACCGTGCGGACCGGGGAGGCATGAATTTGAGTC
>JAFAVN010000018.1 GCA_019242435.1 Verrucomicrobiota bacterium
TTTTTCAAGCCGGTACAAAAAGGCGCCAAACTCTGGGTGTTTTAGTTTGTCACAAGAACAAACAAAGTCAACCCAGTTTGGGATTTATTTTGTCGGCGCGCGGCTGCAATCGGGACTCTGGCTGATGCCAGCAATGGATGCCGAGCCCCGTTGACCCGCCATATCTCGAGCCGTATAGATTCAGAAATGGTCACTTTGCATACAAATCACGGCGATATCGTTATCGAAACCTTCGATGAGAAAGCGCCGGCAACCGTCCAGAATTTTTTGGACTATTGTCGCTCGGGTTTCTACGACAACACAATTTTTCATCGCGTCATAAAGGGTTTTATGATTCAGGGTGGCGGCTTTGAACCGGGAATGGTTCAAAAAGCGACCAGGAACCCGATCAAGAACGAGGCACATAACGGCTTGAAAAACGATCGCGGTACGCTGGCCATGGCGCGCACGGACGATCCGCATTCGGCAACGGCCCAGTTTTTTATCAATGTCGTCGATAACGGTTTTCTTAATTTTAAATCACCCGGTGGAAAGGGCTGGGGTTATTGCGTATTCGGGAAGATTACCGCAGGCATGGACGTGGTTGACCAAATCAGGAAGGTAGCAACCGGCAACTCCGCCGGACATCAAGATGTCCCCAAAGAAGATGTCGTTATCAGGAGCGTAACTGTCGACTGAGCATTTGCTTCTTCGTCGTTCAGCTTTTGACCGGGGTCGATGCCGGTGCGGTCAGATCTTCTGAATGCTGCGGCAAGTGGTCGGTTGGGGTCTCAACTTCTGCAGCGGTTTCGCCAGCAGCAGGCTCTAAATATCGGATTCGTTTATTAACATCGGTATTAATCGAGTGATAGGGCTGAGCGAGGTTGCCGGGTGAAAAGAGCGTGCGTCGCATGTGCTCCATGTCGTCCCCGCCGATAGCGTCAGTGAAGATCGGCAGCAGATAATCAATTCCGATCCGCGAAGGTTTCATCAATTTTGGATCGTAGAATGTTGGATACATGTGCCGGGCGTGAATGTATCCCCAGCGATCACGAAACCGATTAGCATCGTATCCATCGACATAAAAACCCTTCTTGAAATCGTACTGCAAAGTAGCCACAGCATTGTTGTGGCCTTCCAGCAAGAGTTCAACCGCCTTAGCGCCAAGCTGAGCTGCGTAGAAGCGATCAAAAAGAATCGGCCGTCCACCCCGCTGGGTGTGACCGACCTTACGAGTGAATATCGCTTCCCGAGCAGAATTGCCGCGACGATAAAGTTGAAAGTAGCGGTCGCCGATCATCTGTATGAATTTGTGCCGCAGAGCTTCCGCCGCACCGCTTAGAGCGATATTTCCCGCTGGATCGGATGTCTTTGTTTCTGCCCCGAGCTCCCGACCTTGGTCGTCTACAATTCCTTCACCGCAAACAATCACCACATTTTTTTGTAGATCGTAGAGCTGCTTCACCCGTTCCACCAAGTGCTCGAGATCCAATGGGTGCTCGGGTAAGAGGATGATATCCGGTCTGCCATATGCCGAGCCAAGCGCGATATATCCCGAGTGCCGGCCCATCACTTCGATAATCGCTATTCTCCGGTGGCTTTCCGCTGTGGTGCGAATTCGCTCCACGCCGCTAGCCGATACGAACACAGCAGTCGCGTATCCAGGCGTGACATAATTGACCATGTACTCCAGATCAAACACCGCTTGCGAAGCTCTCTGCTCGTAGTGAGATCCGCCTTTGGCAAGCGAGTCTTTAACCCGCACCCACTCGTCTGGCTCATTAGGGTAGTTGAGCCCAAGATCGTTATCTATGGTCTTCGGGGCGAGGACTGTAGGCAGGCGTTCCGCCAAGGGCTGCAGCCCGTTAAGCGTGCCGTCACCACCCACGCAGATAAGCCCCTCGATGCCGAGCCTCTCTAGGCGTGAGGCTACCATGTCAAGCTCGACCTTCTTTTCTGGATCTACAAAATCACGTGACGAACCGATCATCGTGCCGCCCTTAGTAGGATCGATCTCCGGGATTTCCTGGTAGAGCGGATTGAGATGCACATAGGGAACTCGGGGGTTAAAAAGGCTGTTAAACCCCTTGATTAAGCCGAACACCTCAACCTTAAGCTGGTTGGCCCGAACAACCGCACCGTGGATGGTAGCGTTCATTGCCGGTGTGTCACCGCCCGCAGTTAAAATACCGATGCGTCTCATGAGCGTTTCTTTTGGCGGAACCGTCAGTTGTTCCCGCGCGTCCCGGTCAATCTAATCCCGTAGGCACTCGGATTTCCAAGGTTTTTCAGGCCCGGCAGCTCCAGGTCTGAGATCTTGGCTCTCCTTTCACAGCTGTAATGCTCCCGCAAGCCTGGTGTCACTTCCGGCTGCTCTACTCCAACAGTGACCCTTTAGCCAGTATCTCGCCGTCGTTCTAAACGTCGTCTTAAGCCGTCAAGAGCATGCGATCCATCGAACATTTACATCCTGTTACGAAACCTCCCCTCGGGTTTAAACCCATAACCGTGCCCGTTGGACTTGAGGAGAAGGCCGATGGCCAGTACATGTTAGACCGATTTTCGAGGGATCAGGAAAAAGGCGGCCCTAATCGTCAATTCAAAATTGTGCTTACGCCGGATGGAGATGCCGCAGAAGTATGGCTCCACGAGAAGCACTGCCTTGGTGTCTAAAACGAAAAGCTGGCGCATCGGCCGATGCGTAGCTTGACCTGGTTGCGATCTGCGCGGTCCAGCACTCACGGAATATCAGTTGAAACCGAGACTGGCCTTACCTGTACTGATGTCGAAGTCAGGCCAAGGTGGGAGCGCAAATCGGTCGCGAAGTTGATTAGCTTGCTATACTCGGTCTGCGCCCAGACCCTGATCGGTTGCGCAGGGGTGTGTTCCTCCCAATACTTGGGTTTCTCAAAAGATCGTAGACAATCTCGATGAGCTTCTTCATGCTGTTGGCCTCACCGCTACCTGCAGTACGGCAACAAAAGTCCATCAGACTCAGCGTAATGGGCTAAGGATCGGTCCTTGATGAAACTTCCGCCGAGAAAGTCGGGAAAAGTTATTGTGAGGCTGGCCCGGCTCGGGTTAGCCCTGCTTTTGGCGTTCTTGGTCATTTCGGATCTCGGCTGCGCCGCCTTCAATCTTTCGCTGAGCACGGTCCGTGGCAGCCTCCAGAGCCACCCGAATCCAGTGCACGACTACGGCGAGGCGCTGAGCCGTTTTCAGAAGATTCAAGACACCGAAAAGCTGGAGCTCAACCCAGTTTGCCTTTCGATTCTGCTGACCCATGGAAAGCGCACGAAACGCGCGGTGGTGTTCTTTCACGGTCTGACAAATTGCCCGGAACAGTTTCGCGAACTCGGGAGCATCTTTTACGAGCTGGGATATAACGTTTTGATTCCCCGGCTCCCGCGCCATGGCCTCGCGGATAGAAGGGTTGAAAATCTCACCCCGCTCAAAGCCGAAGAGCTAAGAGACTGCGCTGACACCGGAGTCGATATCGCCTGCGGTCTCGGCGAGACGGTTTATGTCGCCGGGCTCTCGGCCGGCGGGACTATGGCTGCCTGGGTTGCGCAAAATCGGAGTGAAGTCGCCCGCGTGTTGTTGATCGCGCCGGCCATGGGACTAACATTTCGCGAAACTTTGCGGTTCCAGCAGCTTATGGCGCTCCTGCTGCCACGGATTCCAGATATCAGAACCGCTCGGGATTACGCGATCCCTCCGACTCACACCTACACAGGATTCTCGTCGCGGAGTCTGGGCCAAGTGTTGCGTCTAAGCAAGGCAACGTTTGCCGGAGCTTTTCTTCAGGCGCCAAAGGTGCAGGATGTCGCTCTTGTCACTTCACAAAGCGATGCCTCGGTTAGTGACTCTGTCACCTGGCGACTCGTGGGAATTTGGCGAAAAAAAGGGCTAGTCCGTTTCGCTTCGGTGGATTTTCCGGAAATGATGGAAATTGGACATGACATGATCGATCCGGCCCAGAAAAACCAGCAAACCGGCATCGTCTATCCTGTTCTGGTAAAACTCCTCAACGCGCCCTGAAGGTTATTGATCCATCGAGCTAGTGGAAGCGGACGAGCCTTTCTCTGAAGTTTTTCACCTTAGCTACTTTCCCTTTCCTATCCACGACGAAACCTTCTTTTCTTAAAAGGGTTGTCTGACCGTCTACGCCGCCGGGAAGCCGGCTTATCAGCGCTCCGTTCGCTTGGATAACCCGCCAGTAAGGGACTTTTTTTGTTGGATCATGAGCGATTGCCTGAACCGCTTTCCGGGTAGTAACCGGGCAGGTCCCCTTCACCTTGAATTGATTGGTAAGTTCCTGGCAGAGGAGGCGCGTTGTAATAAGATTGTGCTCCGGGACTTTCTCTATCAGGGTTGCTACGGTTGCCGGACTCGGCAAAAGCATTTTGCCTGCGCCGCCAAAAAACCTCATACGTTCCTTGGGAATGTCGATGACTAGATCTTCTTGTGATTCCATATTGTCTCTGTTTTCTGAGAGTTAGCGGAGTGAGGATCTGACGCAATCGAATCTTGAAAGAATTTCAATCGTGTTCGCTGGGCGTGCGCCTCGTTTAGCCGCTCCGGCGTTACCCAGAATGCCCCTGCTCCAGCCGAAACTCCTAAGCGGGGGAGCAACTACGATTCGCCGTCCTGATTATGCATTTATGAGCCCCGCCCATCGTTCAGCTTCCGCGGCGACAGCAAATGCTCTGATCTCTGCGAAGTAAGTAAACCTATTGTTAACATAATGATCCACCGGCTATCCGGCTTTCCACGGCTGCATCAGGCTACCACATGAGATGGCAGTAAAGTTCTTCAAAGATGCGCCTGTCGGTACTCCGGTAGAAATTCGATAGGCAGCGGGACGTTAGCCAATACTCCTGATCTTGACTGGCCCGGTTGCTTTCCATGGTTTCCGGCTGCAAGTGAAAGGAATATGCCGGTTCAACGCTTTCTAATAAACACTCCTGACGCGACGATTCACGACCTCTCAGAACGGCTAGCGCGATCCGGCTTCACCACGGCCACCGGTCAACCCTGGAAGGCAGGCACTGATCCAGAGTACCTTCGCCTATTAGTGCATTATTGGTTAAACGAGTTTGACTGGCGAGCGCGTGAGCAAGAACTCAATTCTTTTCCCAACTTCATAACCAACCTGAACGGCAGGCAGGTTCACTTTATCCATGTTCGGGCGGTGCCGTCGGATCCGCCGCCTATGCCGTTGGTGCTTACCCACGGCTGGCCCAGCTGTTTTCTGGAATTTCTGCCATTGGCGAGACGGTTAACGGACCCTGAGTCTTATGGGTCCGACGCAAATGACACGTTCGACATCGTTATTCCTTCGCTTCCCGGCTTTGCCTTCTCGGATTTACCGAGCGACGGAATTGTTACACCTCCGCGAATTGCCGATCTCTGGAAGGGGCTGATGACCGATGTACTGGGCTACCAGCAGTTCGGCGCTTACGGTGGAGACTTGGGATCCCACGTGACTGATTTTTTGGGCGCGCTGCACCCGGACCATGTGCTCGGCGTTTATACGCATCATCCTCGACTTTCGCCTGATTTGTCGAAAGGCCCGCCACCAACACCAGCCGAAAAGGCCTACTTAGCCAATCGGGCGGCTGTTTCTAAGGACGGGCAGGCTTATGCCGCGATTCAGGGAACTCGTCCAGACACTCTCGCGGCGGGATTGATCGACTCACCGGTTGGACTTGCCGCCTGGATTATCGAGAAATATCGTGAGTGGAGCGATTGGAGCGACGAGATCGAGAGCCGCTTCGACAAAGACACCTTGCTCAGCATCATCATGCTGTATTGGCTAACCGGATCTATTGGATCGTCATTTCGCAGCTACTATCACGACAATACCGTTCCTCAGTTGCCGTTGGTGGAGGTGCCGGCTGGCATCACGTTGACTAGTGAAGACGAAGGCTATCCGCTCGAGTTCGCTCTTCGCACTTATGCTGATATTAGGCAGTGGCGGGTCGCCTCACGGGGCCGGCATTTCCTAGCGTTAGAAGAACCCGAGCGCCTTGCCGCTGATCTTCGAGATTTTTTCCGTCCTTTTCGTCAACGTTAGTCCTGTCCATTTCGATGTGGTTCGCCATGGAAATTGACTGGAGCGAGCCGGGCATAACAAAACCTTTCGTTTACCGGCGGATCTGTGAAGCGAGATTTTGCTGGTCAAGTTCGATTCCCGATCTAATTGTATGCATTCAGGCAAAAGATCGACAAATGGGCTCAACCTCGGCGCAGCGCACGACTGGCCGCTTACCGCCGCGAGACCAAGGAATCAGGCTACTGCCAATTTTCTCACAGAATGCATCAGTCGCCATCCCCCAAGCGTGGAAGCGAAGCACTGGAGAGCCTAAAAGTACCGTTTCTCTCGG
>JAFAVN010000031.1 GCA_019242435.1 Verrucomicrobiota bacterium
ACGATTTGGCTCATGGTCGAACAACGCTGGGTCGTTCCCGGGAGCCGCCTGCTGGCAAGCTGCAGACTTGCTATCCTACAAAGCGGCTCCCCTCCAGTGCATTGGGCGTTTTCACGCATTGTCTTGTGGTCTCCGAGTTCGTGGTAACCTTCTCGGGTTAGCCACTCCCTTCCCCAGGCTACGATACCATCCACTCCGCCGGCAAGGTGGATGCAATCCGCCTGAAACCATACTTCTCGAGAGTCGGACGGCTGGTAAGAAGGGCGTCCATCCGTAAGTAGCGAACCGACGCGCATCGCCGCGCATGTTGAATCCGAGTCGAAAACGAGCGCTCGGTACACCCCGCGTCCGCGAGGCTATATTGAGTCACGACTTCGCCGCCAGGTCGCCCGACCTGCGGTTCGCTTCGCGGTTTACTAACAGCCCGTCAGGCTGGCTCACCCAGCCGCCTCCGGCCCGGTCAGTATGCTCATTGCCAAGCGAGCAGCCGCCATGCGTGTCTCGACACCCAGTTTGGCAAAGAGCTTGTTGTTATGTTTTTTGATCGTGTGGAGCGTTGTATCCAGGATCGTAGAAATTTCCGGGTTCGTCTTTCCCTCTGTTATCCAATAAAGCACTTCGGCTTCGCGCGGGGTTAGTCCAAGCGTGCGAAGAGCAGTAGGTCCCCAGGAGCTGTTGTGCTGCTCCAGACGCAGCAGAGCCAGGCGTCTAGAGTCCGATGATGCCAGATGATCAACCTGGAGTTCTCCTTTGGGGCAGTTATGAATTACCAGCGGTTTTTGCCGATCGTTCGAAGATAGCCAACGAAGAACGACTTCCGGCAGCACACTCATCGACGCGCTCGGAAAAAAAGCCTGCAGCAGGATGCTTGCTTGCCGAGTCGCGAACAGCAGCCCGCCTTCGTAGCTGGCAATCACGAACGCTTGATCGAGCTTCGCTTCCAATTGCTTTTCTGCGTCTAATCTTAATTCGATCTCCTCGCACAGAGCCTGATTCTTATGTTCCAGCTCGGTCTGTAATTCCCGAAGGCGTAAGTGAGTCCTGACTCGCGCTTCTACTTCCTCCGGAAGGATCGGCTTGGTCACGAAATCGACGGCGCCGGCTTCGAATGCTGCCAGTTTTTGAGAAAGCTCGTCAGCGCCGGTTATGAAAATGATCGGGACGTTTTTCCATTCAGGGCGTTGTTTGATGAGGCGACAGGTCTCGATTCCGTCTAACCCGGGCATTTTAATGTCGAGAAGGATTATGTCCGGAATGCGCAGTTCCAATTGTTTCAGCGCCCGAGTACCACTACCTGCGTACAGAACTCGAAATCCGGCCGCGGTCAGGTGATCAAGAACGATATCAACGTTGGCCGGGGCATCGTCGACAACCAGTACTGTGTTCATAAGGACGAGGAGTTCAGGAGTTGCGGCAGTTCAGGAGTTCAGCAGGAAACTGAACTCCTGTACTCCTTGGCTCCGAATTCATTTGGCTACTATCTGAGACGCTTCGCAGATGAGCTGCTGAAGAAGTGTTTCCACCTCATCGATACGGTAAGCCGATACCAACACTGCCAATTGTTCGGCGAACCTGGCATGGGCCAGATCTGTCTCCGCGAGCTCCTGAAGTGCCCGGCGGAGCGCCACCACGTCGCCCTCGCCGGTAAGGGTTAGCAGCCGCTGTAATTCTTCGACGGGCAGACCACGCCCGGCTATCACCAGATCCCCGAGATCTACTTGGTTTCTACCGATCGCCTGCACGCCGTCATCACTTGAGTCCTTCCTGAAAACCCAACTGATTTGCAAGTACCGACCCAGTATCCCAAACAGCTCCTGTTCCTTTACCGGTTTTGGTAGAAAACCGTCAAACCCGGCAGACTCGGCAGCCCGTCGATCGCGCTCGTAAACACTGGCTGACGAAGCGATCATTACGGTCTCAGCCAGCGCCTTATCCGAGCGGACCTCCCTGCAAAAGGTGTTGCCGTCTTTGTTAGTCATTCGAATATCACTAATCACAGCATCGATCCGGTGCGACCGCATAAGCCGGAGCGCAGCGTCGCCAGAATCCGCCTCCTGTACGGAAAATCCGACCTCGGTCAGAAAGTGTTTCAGAACGTCGCGATTCGAATGATCATCATCGACCACCAACAGCTCCCGAACCGCTCCTTCATAACCAACCACTTTCGATTGAGTGGATGCCGGCGGAGCCATTGTTGCCGGTTTGAGTGGTAACTCGACAGAAAATTCACTTCCCTGTCCGAGAACGCTAGTGGCACTAATCTGGCCGCCCAGGAGATTTACGATTTTGTCAGTAATGTAGAGTCCCAGGCCGATTCCTTCAGTACACTGATCAGGAGATACGGCCTGGTAGAAAGGCTTGAACAGGTGAGGCAGGTCCGACTCGGCAATTCCTTTCCCGGTATCAGAAACGACCAATCGCAATTTGGAATCAACCTCAGGTCGCGACGCAGCCTCGGCGGAGTTGGACGTGGTCACGTGGAGCGAAACCCGCCCCGCGGTCGTAAACTTAAACGCATTTCCAACGAGGTTATAGATGATCTGCCGAAGCCGGAGCGCGTCGATTTCAATCCACTGGGGAACGGACCTGTCAGTGACAAATTCGAAACGTAAGCCGGTTTGCCGAGCGCGAATTTCAAACTCGGCAACTAACGATTGCAGGAAGGCAGGAAGCTCCAGCGGCTCAGGATTGATAGCAAGCTTACCCGATTCGACTCGTGCAAGATCTAACAGCTCGTTCATCATTCCAAGCAGATGGGTACCGCTATCGATAATTGACTGTAATTTTTGGCGCGGATCTTTGACGTTTTTGCCGCTGCGGAGAAGAAGCTGCGCGTATCCGAGAATGCTGTTTAACGGCGTACGCACTTCGTGACTCATGTTGGCCAGGAAAGCAGTCTTGGCGCGGTTTGCCGCTTCCGCGTTGTTTTTGGCTTCCTGCAAACGCTTCTTGCTCTGCCTTAGCTCTTCATAATGCTGGCGCAAACGCTCCTCACTCTGACGAAGCTCGCGAGTCCGGTCGTCGACCATTGCAACTAACGCTTTCTCCCGTAGTCGCATTTGCCACAAGCGCCAGCGGACGAGACCAAATACCGCCAAAGCGCCTAGACCCAGATAGACCGTGTACATCCAAGGTGTGCGATACCATGGCGGGAGAATGGTAATGCCAAGGCTGAACTCATCGCTATCCGCGCCCTCACTGTTTCGAGCTATGACGTGCAAACGATACCGTCCCTCACTGAGAGAGCCCGATTGCCAGGTCGGTTCTCCGAAGAAAGGAGTCCAATCGGCATTCAGTCCGTCTAACTTAGTCTGATAGCGAACTTCGTCCGGCCCGTCATAATCGTCAGTGGCGAATCGGAAGCGAATATCCCGCTTCTCGAAAGGCAACTCCAGAGTGCCTCCATTTTGCGGCAGGCGGACCCGGTCGCCGGCCGCAGTTGTGGCTTCTCGAAGGTAGAGCCTGAGGTCGGGCTGAACCTGCGTTGGCTGCGCCTGCGTTGGCTGCGCCTGCGTTGGTCGATCTAGATCGACCCGGGCGACGCCATACTCTCCGGATATCCACAGAGTAAGCCCTTGCGGCGAGGGCTCCTCGTCAAAAGAACTAACTGCACCCACAAACGAAGAAATCGAACGGGGCAGTACATGGTAGCTGCCATCAGTATCCAAACATCCAATTTCCTGAGCCTGTACCGATCCGCTTTCTCCAATCACGCTTTCGAGCCAGAGATGATCGGGTTTGGAGGTGCCGGCCTGCACACAGTGGATTTCGCGACCCAAAATCTGCTTCGGAACAAAATCTGCCGGATAGAAAGAGCGGTCAACGTCCCGAAATAAAAAGATATTTCCGTTCGAGCCGAGCAGAATCCGATTGCCCAAAGGTTGCATATGGAACATTCCGCTCAGGCTCGCCTTCGGCGCAGCAGCCAACAATTCCGCATGAGCACCCTCAAGCGGCTCCTCCAGGTTCGAACCAAGTTTTATCAAAAAGATTCCGTCTAGCGTCCCAACGAATAAGTTGCCATTGTCGGTTTCTGCGATTGATATAACCGGATGATCGAATCCTCGTAGTAATCCCTCGTCAATCCATTGGCCAGCGGCAAAATGTATCGCCCGCAGCCCGTCACCTCCGCCAAAGAAAAATCGGTCGACATTCTTATGCGACCGCACGATCGCGTGACTCATTGGTGCCTTCGATAGCAACTGGAATCGGTTTCCATCAAAGAGATAGAGACCTTTCTCAGCAGCCAAGAGCAAGCCAAGCGGCGGCGCAGGTAAAGCTTTCTTGATCCAATCCGTTATCCCGGGGACCTTGCTAAATTGCGACGGCCCAGCTCCATCGCTGCACGGCTCCAAACGATAGAGACCGTCTGCGGTTTCTGCATAGAGAGCACCGTCAAATCTGACCGTACCGCTTACATAGGTCTTTGGAAGGCCGTTTTCGTGGTCAAAAACTGTTATGCTCCGATTCGGATTGATCCGTGTCAGGCTAGTATCCCCGATGACCCAAAGTCCACCAGCCCGGTCCACGAGCAGGTCACTCAGCATACCAGTAGGAAGACCGTCCTCTTCCAGGAAAGTTTGTTGGATGTGTCCCGAGCCATCAAGGAATACCAATCCACGCCGCTGAACCCCAACCACAAATAGATTTTCGTTGATGGACATTGCCGCAGCGACGCCGGATTCTCTGGTAAACAGGTTATCGGCGGCGGTTGGAAACGGAATAATCCGGTCTGGCTTGGCCAAGCCCCCGGAATTTTCATCCTTGTGTTCCAACTCGGAGGACAAGGAATCGCGGAGCTCAAAAATGCCTTTTTCGCGGGTGACGAGAAGAATTCTGTTTTTTGCTAACCGGATCGCGCCGATCACAGTTGTTTCGCTGAGCAGCGGGTCGTCCAGCACTGGTATCAGACGATTGCCAACCACCTCAAACAAAGGTTTGTGTTTTGCGTTTACAAACAATCGTTCCGAAAAAGAGGAAAAAAACCATTCGTTGCCGGATTCGTAAGGAAGCGAAATGAGAGAAAAATGTTGCCCATCCCAATGGAGCAAGGCCCTGTCGAACAGAAAATAGACATCGTCGCCATGGGTGGCGACGTTGATTACTTCCCCAAGATGTCGCTCCGATTCCGGCAGCAAATGGGTGTACGACCGATACTGATAGGCGACCCCATCAAAGACCAGCGCGCCGATCTCGCCGGTACCACCGACCCAGATCGTTCCGGAACGGTCTTTCGCAACGGAGAGCCAACCTCCGTCCGGGACCGGTATCGATGTCCACTGCTGACCGTCATATTCAAGGACGCAGTTGATACTCCCAAAAATCATCAAGCCGCGCGCATCCTGAACCCCCGATAGGATTCGGTTTACGATCCCTTTGTCTCGTCTCGTGAATACCCGGTAGAGCGGGCGCCCGAAGTCGCGGGGCTCTTGCCCGGGATGGGAATCAGGAGAGGAACGGCCGATGGCCTCATTCTGGTAAGACAGGAGACCAGCGGAAACGCCATGAGCGACCAGGAGAAACGCTCCGATTAGACTCAGGCGATGGATAATCATCAGTCGAAACATTTGTTTAGGCTCCTCGGACGCTTTCCGCCAGGCATCTTGGCACACTTTAGGCCTGGCTTCCGCTTGATTCGCCACTTTACATCTTAGCGGCAGCAATCAAGGCCAGGAGTACCGAAGCTAGAACCGACGATCCCACTACGAACACAAATCCCAGTTCCAGCCACTCCCAGACGGCCGGTTTCGAAATCCGGAGTCGCGCGCCGGGCGCCTCTGCCTGCGCTTTCGAAACCGAGAATGGAACGATGGCGGGCTCCGATTTCCGATTCTCTTTGAAGGCCGGTTGAAAGGGCAACGAAGCCGTTCGCTCGCTCGAACCGGGATAACTGCTACCGATCACTATCGCCGTATTCATCGCTGTCCAGAATGGCAGGACTTAGCCGATCCGGCTATTCCACCTTGGTTTACCACGCCAGGCGTTATTTCCGGGTTTCGGGTTCCGGCTTCGCCTCGTTCTCGATGGTGGGACGAGGCTGACCTCGCTCAAGATGCTGCGCAAGGCGATCGCGTTTATCCCATCGCCGGGTTGGCTGACCCAATTCGCCGGGCCGTCCCCTGGGAAAAGCTCCTCCCGTTTTCACTCTGCCGCCGGCAAATCTTGGCAAAGCCGCTTTACCGATTGTTCCACGGCGGCTTGCGCATCTCGTTCGATGTCGCCCCGCTCCCAAAACGCTGAGTAGATCGAATCGAAATCAAGCGCCTCGAGACGACGGCTGATCCGCTGCGCCTC
>JAFAVN010000571.1 GCA_019242435.1 Verrucomicrobiota bacterium
TGGCGGGTGTTAGCTGTACCGTTCGTCAATTCCCTCGCTTAACCGGACCCGGTAAAATTCCTGGAACAAAATTGGTGAAAGTTGGAGTGGCCGGTGGCACTGGATATTTATAGCAGCGCTCTATGAAAAGGTCCTCCCCGCCAATCACTTTCCGTTCCGGACATCGCGAGTTCGTAAAGCTCAACGCCAGGAAGTACGACTGGCGAGACATTTATCACTTCGTTTTGACCTTAACCTGGCCACAGTTCGCCGCGTTTGTTCTCGGGGTTTATATTATTATTAATCTTTTTTTTGCCACGCTTTATACCATCGGCGGGCGCTGCATCGCCGAACTGCCTCCAGGTTCGTTTTACGATGCATTCTTCTTCAGCGTGGAAACGTTGGCCACAGTAGGCTACGGGCACGCATACCCAGACACCCTTTACGGGCATTGCGTCGCCACCTTGGAAATCCTGACGGGTCTGTTCGGTCTGGCCGTTCTGACCGGCCTCATTTTTGTCCGGTTCTCCCGGCCAACCGCCAGAATCCAGTTCAGTCATGTTGCCGTAGTAGCACCGTTTAATGGTGTCCCCACCCTCATGGTTCGGCTGGCCAATCTGCGACATCATTCGATGCTGGAAGCCGAATTTCGCCTCCTTTTTATGCGCAGCGAACTAACCGCGGAAGGAGAAGATATCCGGCGTTTCTATCCCCTGCGCCTGCAATTCGAACACCTGATCAATTTCCCGGCGGCGCTCACCCTGCGACACACAATCGATGAGACGAGCCCCTTGTTTGGCCTTACCGCAGAAAACTTGAAATTAACCGACAGTCGCATGCTCGCGTCGGTGGTTTGCGTTGATCCAGTGATTGAAGCTCCGGTGCACAGCCAAACGGAGTACCTTTATGAACAAATCGCGTGGAATCGGCGGTTCGCGGAGATCTACACAGAGGATTCGGCTGGCCGATACACGGTCGACTATAGCAAGTTTCACGAGACGGTTGAGGTTGCCCCACAATAAAGATCTCAGGAGATCATTTGTCAGCCGCTTTCAGTTGGGTATATTTCATGGAAGGAAAGGTGCTGTATTATGCAAAGCACGTTTTCCAATTGGATCAGGGAAAGCTTACCCGGTTCATGGAAAAGACGTGATTTGTTCCGAAGAACGCAGAAATCGGGGGTTGCCCGAAGCGTTCTCGGTTTAGTTAGCGTTCTGGTATTAGTAACCGCTACACCTGCGTTTGCTACCATTGACGACGCGATTGCTTCGGCGGTACAGACGACTCAACAGTACCAAGACCAGGGGTACCGCATTCACGAAGAAGACGAATGGGGTGGCGACCTAGGGGTCAAGGAATCAAAGGTAATTCAACACGACTTCACCCAAGGCAATAATTATTGGTTCTGCCTAGGTACTGATGTGGAAAGCGCTCGCGTTGCTATTCACGTGTATAACGATCGAGGAAATTTGGTCGAAACGACGGCGTGGCAAGCCGGTTCACACGCCGGAGCTGAACTGCTGAACCCGCAGACGGCTTCCTACTACATCGTAGTAAAAATTATCGCCTCGCCGGCGATAAGGACACATTGGGCCATGGTCTATGCATCAAAGAATAATGGCGGCCAGAAAGCAATGTGAACAGAAGGATGGAAGGCCGGAAGAATGGAAGAGTGGAAGCATGGGGCATTGCAGTTCCTAACCATCGAAGATCAATGCCCAACGAGTGATCAGGATGGCCAGGCAAACGTTGACTTCGGCGAGTTCAGTCGGAGCCGCTGCCACTCTTACCTTTTTTAAGTCTCCTTATATAATTGACCAGGTCCCAGATGTGCTCGTCTGACTCAACCTTTCCGAACCCTGGCATGCCGCTAAATCGAATCCCGTTTTTTATGATCCAAAACAGTTCGGGATCGCTATAGGCTTGTACGCTGGATGAGGTGAGATCTGCCGCTCGCGGATACATCCAGCGACCGGTATCAGTCGGTGTGTGTCCGTCCATACCATGGCACATAGAGCAGTCGGTGCCATAGCCGGTTTCACCTTGGGCAATACTTGCCTGTAAATCCTGGGGTGGAGGCGGAACACCGCTCCTACTCTCCCTATGGATCACGAATCGTTTAATCTGGGTCGCCACAAACTGTTCGGCTCTGCCAGGCCGAGGAAGTGCGCCCATCTGCACCTGAGTCAGCGCCAGCGTCGCGGCGACAATGAACAGGGCCAAAACGGCCAACACCCACAGGAGCCGGCGCTTCATAAGTAATAGTCCGGCTGGAGAAATCCGATTGGAATCTGAAAAAGGGCCGAGAATCGACCCGGCCCTATCCGGGAGCTTTGATACCGGTCACATGAATTGTCTTGGTCGCTTTATCCAAGGTCCCAGAAACCTCAACCTTCTGCCCGGCAAAAGCTTCCGGTTTCTTTTGGTCATCCAAATTATAGTAGTTCTTTGATCCGGTCTGGAACAGGACGAATTTACCGCCGGCTTTCACGCAGGCGAGCGTGCACGCTTTTGGATCGTTAGTTCCTTCCTTTTTGAACATCGATTCGTGGCCTCCCGCCTTAGCACACTGACTATCCATGATCTCGCCAGTGAAGTTAGCCGCTGTTGCTAACGCAGGGGCGAGCGCTATAAATGCTCCGATACACAGTCCTAGCTTCTTCATTTTACCTCCGGAAGAATTAAAGGGAGGAGTTCGAAGAGTGCAAGGAGTTTGAGGAGTTCGCTCAAGGAGTTCAAGGAGCTCAGGGTGCAGAAGTGCAGGACTTTGACAGACCTCCGGTCGCCCCAATTATCATCGACGCCATGGGACCAGGTGCATCGCGATTGTACTCGCAGCAATTGACATCCGGCCAGGAGCTTCTCGAATTCCCGGAACTCCTGGATCTCCGGCACTACTCTTTCCGCTCCAGCTGCGCCAGTCGCACTTTGACTAGTCGTCTGACTAGCTTAGCCGAAAGCGGCCTGTCGACCGGGAAGCGGATCGTACCTTTGGATATAGACAATCCTTTCAGCTCGTCTTTAAGCGCTTCCACAACAGAGGCGGTTGGAAAAAGGCTGCAGTGATCCGCGAAAGCCGCAAACCAGATCACCATTTTTTTAAGTTTAAAGGCAGGAATCCGATAACTGATCGTCTCGGTTGCATCTGGAGGTAGAGCCGAGCGGATGGCTCCGCGAATTTTGTTTAAGGTACTCCGGGCTGGTTCCGGAATGCCGGCCAGATATTCATCAATGTTTTTAGGATGAGAAGCGGGCTGCAACGCGGGCCCGCGAGCACTAGACGTCGATCTTTTCACAAGAAATGGAGGAGTTTAGGAGGTCAAGGAATCCTGACCGGATATCAGCTGTTGCAACAAGGGGATGCATTGGGTTCCCTGGCACCGATAATATTCGGGGGCGACTGAACTCCTATACTCTTGCACTCCTGAACTCCTGCACTCCTTCAAACCCCCACCAACTTATCCGGTGTAATTGGCAGATCCCGGATGCGTTTCCCGGTCGCATGATAAATCGCGTTCGCCACTGCTGCCGGTGTTCCCACGATACCGATCTCTCCCAGGCCACGGGCTCCGCTATCCGCCATGTTCGGGTCCGGAATATCCAGAAACTCAATCGTAAATTCCGGGGGGACATCCGTTGAAACCGGAACGTGGTATTCGGACAGATTCGAGTTAACGATCCGGCCAGTCGGTATGTCCGGTATGGTCCCTTCCATCAAGGCCATTCCAATTCCAAAAGTGATTCCGCCCAATAACTGGCTTCGAGCGAGCATGGGATTAATTATTTTTCCTACGTCGTAGACGCCAACCACTCTGGCCACTCTGACTTCACCGAAGTCCGGGTCCACCCTAACTTCGACAAAAACGGCTCCGAAGGAATAGAAGGCAAATTTCTGATAGGCATCTCCAGGACCAGCCTCTCCTTCCGCGACCAGTTGTTGGTTGTTGGTCTTGGACAGTACGTCGGCAAGAGCCATAGGTGGCAACGATTTTTTCTGAGTGCTGATGCGCCCATCGGCAAGGACTAAGTCGCCGCGCGCAACTCCGGTAAACGGCGCGGCCGGACCATCTAAAGCGAGCGAGATCAGTTTATCCCGCAAGTTATTACAGGCAGCCGTGACAGCAGGCGCAACGCTCGCCGTCAGGAAAGAACCCCCATTCACTGGCGCGTGCGGGAACTGAGTGTCACCGAGCTCAAATCGGACTTGCTCCATAGGAACGCCCAAATTTTCAGAAACGAATTGGGTCATGGCAGTGTAAGTTCCAGTACCTGCCTCATGGGTGGCGCTCTGGACTACCACAGAGCCATCATTAGCTAGCGTAATTCTGGCGGCCGCAGGCTCCTGCCGGGCAGGATAAATCGCGGTAGCCATCCCCCACCCCACCAGGCGCCCATCTTTGTCTCGAGCCGAAGCCGGGTGCGGATTTCGAGAAGACCAACCGAACTTCGACGCACCATGGTCATAACATTCCTTAAGATGCTTGCTTGACCATGGTTTCTGCTCGGAATCATCTTTATCTGCGTGATTGCGCAACCGGAGCTCTAGCGGATCCAGATTCAGCTTTATTGCCAACTCGTCCATCGCGGATTCAAGCGCAAAGATCCCCGGTGCTTCTCCCGGGGCACGCATCGGGCAAGGAGTGGTATAATTGAGCTGGACTAACCGGTGGTTAATTTGAATGTTCGGGCACGCGTACAACAACCGGGTCAGCGCTCCAGCCGGCTCAGTGTATTGGTAGACCATCGAAGAATGGGTCAGAGTCGAATGCTTCAGGGCAGCAAGCTTGCCGGTCTCATCAGCCGCCAAACCGAATGACTGGACAGTGCGGGCGCGTTGCCCCATTGAGTCGAACATCTGCGATCGGGTCAATACCAGTCGCACCGGCCGGTTAATCAGGCGAGCGGCAGCAGCCGCCACGATGAAGTAACTCCAGCTGAATCCCTTGGAGCCAAAGTGTCCCCCAATAAACGGGCAAATCACTCTCACGTTTTGTATCAGCAAACCGAACGCGGCAGCGAGCACTCGTTGGGTTAGATCTACCCCGCGGGTCGAGACGTGAAGTGTGAGATGATCCTGGTCTTCCCAAATGGCTAAAGCGGCTCCCGGCTCGATCGGATTGTGGTTTTCGATGGGAGTCGAGTAAACGGCATCGACTAACCGGTCCTGCGGCATGTTAGCCCAAACCCAATCCACATCACCTCGTTTGTCCTGGAGCTTTATCCGACCCAGCGCTAATCGGGGCTCGATTGCCTGCTGTGCAAACCCTTCCAAGTCAGTCCGTAGCTCTCCGGGTTGATAACGTACTCGTACCGACGCGGCGGCGTCACGGGCTTGTTCGAATGTCTCCGCGATCACTACGCCTAAGTGCTGGCCTTGATAATAAACTCGGTCGTCTTGGAACGGGAGCCGGCTTTCGCCAGGTAGCCCATTTGCACTAAGCTCCTCAGGCAATGGTTGAAGTTTCGGCGCATTGCGTTGAGTCAATATCGCGAACACGCCGGGCATTTTCTCTGCCTGGCTTTGATCTATCTCAATGACCCGGCCGCTCGCGAGCGTGCTCTGGATCAGATAAGCGTTCGCGATCCCGTCGGTTTTGACATCAGCAGCATAGATCGCTGCTCCGGTGACTTTTGCCTTACCGTCAACGCGCTGTCGCGGGGTTCCTATAACTGTTGGATTATCCGGCATCGCCATCTAAATCATGCAATTAAGCCGAAGCTGCCAGTAGACCTCGGACAACCACGTTTCGCGCCAATGGAATTTTGTATTGATTGTACCGGTAAGCGTGCGCTCCTTGGAGCAATCGGTCGGCAACCTTCTCAAACGTGGCCCGATCCGGTTTCACGCCCTGGAGCATGGCTTCTGCTTCCGGAACTCGCCATGGTTTATGGGCCACGCCACCCAAGGCTATCCGCGCGGATGTGATTTGCCCTTCACCTATTCCCAGCACTATCGCAGCGCTAACCAGAGCGAAGGCAAAGCTCGATCGGTCACGAATCTTGAGATAAAGATTGTGTTTGGTATCTGCCGGCGCCGGGAGATCGACTGCCGTGATCAGTTCGTCCGGGCGCAACGTCGTATCCAATTCCGGCTGCTCTCCCGGTAATCGATGAAAATCGGCGATGGCAATCACCCGCTCTCCAGAAGGACCGGTAATATGTATTTTCGCCTCCAACGCAGCCAGGGCGACGCACATATCACTCGGGTTCGTGGCGATGCATTGGTCGCTCTGACCCAGGATCGCATGAATGCGATTGAATCCGTTGAGCGCTCCACAACCGGAGCCCGGGTCCCTCTTGTTACAGCAAGGGAAATTAGGATCGTAGAAATAGTAACAACGGGTCCGCTGCATCAGATTACCGCCGACGGTAGCCGCATTCCTGAGCTGAGGGCTGGCCCCGGCCAAAAGCGCCTGGCTGAGGACTGGATAACGCTCGGTTACTAGAGAGTGAGTCGCAACATCCGAATTCCGGGCTAATGCGCCAATGCTTAATCCGCCGCCGTCCGGCAGTTCAGCGATCTGGCTCAAACCCAGCCGATTGATATCGATCAGGGTGTCCGGTTGTTCCACGCCCATTTTCCATAGATCCAGCAGATTAGTTCCACCGGCCAGAAACCGGGCTTTAGGGGTACTTCGTATCAGGCTCAGTGCCGAGTCCAGATCCTTGGGGCGAACATATGCAAATGCATTCATTTCTAGCGAGTGCCTTGGTGTAACTCCTGGATCGCAGCCACAATGTTCGGGTACGCTCCACACCGGCAAATGTTACCGTTCATCCATTCTCTGATCTCGCTTTCACTATTTGCGTGTCCCTCGCTCAAGCAGGCGACGGCGGAGCAGAGTTGTCCGGATGTGCAGAAACCACATTGCAACGCGTCATGCCGAATAAAGGCTTCCTGCAATGGTTGGAGCTGCCCATCCTGAGCTAACCCCTCGACCGTAGTGACGGTATCACCATCGTGCGTCACTGCCAAGGTAAGGCATGAGTTGATCCGGCGCCCGTTTATGAGAACAGTGCAGGCCCCGCACTGGCCGTGATCGCATCCCTTCTTTGCGCCCGTGAGCCCTAACGAGTCACGCAAAAAATCGAGGAGAGTGGTGCGCGCTTCCGCCTGAATGGTCACGGTCTTACCATTCACGCGCAAGCTCAACGGCACGTTGTGGGGCACACCGTCGCCGCTAGGAGATGGGCTGGGCTCATCGGTTTGACTTAATGCTCGGCTAGGCAAGGCAATGCCGATTCCGGCCGAGGCCAATCTCCACAAAAAATCGCGGCGCGTTGAAGGAGTCAGCTCTCGCATGATGTTCGCGATCGCATTATCCTCGTCTGGAAAGCGTCTTTCGGGAGATTCCGGAGCTGTCATAAATAATTATTCCACTTTCAACGTGTCCATGGACGCGTTTTTTTAGGTCGATCATCGATTGAGCCACTACGGGACACATCAAATCTCGGTAGAGAAAGAGCTTAAAACACAATCTAGAAGGTGGGAGCGAAGGTCGCAACCCAATCGTCAGGCGGTGGCGTGGCGAAGCCTTTCAGAACTCTCGGCGCCGTGCCCGATCCTTGGACAAGTGGCGCTGCCTGGTCGACCTCTGGCATAGCCGATGCTCCCCGGCATTTTTCCAGCCAATGATCTTTGATTCATTCAGACAATTCACGCCACAGGACTTCGTTTTCAAAATCGCAGAAGGTTCGTCTGAGTTAGAAGGCTATTGGAAGCTCCGCCAACAAATCTTCTGTAAGGAACAACGAATTTTTTCGGGAACCGACTACGACGAAATCGATGACCGAGCCATTCCGATCGTTTGTGAATCGTTGATTGCCGGGATGGAAGACAGCGTGGTTGGCGTGGTTCGGATCGATCAACGCGAAGCCCGAGTGTGGTATGGGAGCCGGCTAGGAGTCGACTGCGAGTATCGGAGTATCCACAAACTGAGCCCGGGTGTAGCGATACGGAATCATTTGCCAGTTTATCGTGGATTGGGAGCGCTGGGCGCGGGGCTCATTTATAAAGCGGTTTCTACGGCGCACGCATTAGGTTGTGTCGAGTTCCTTGCAACCGTGCAGCACCAGAACGCTAAATTTTTCCAGCGACTCCACTGGGAACCGATCGGCGAGCTCGAACTGTTCGGGTTGCCACATGTCAAAATGAGGGCAGACCTTAGCCATTATCGACCGGCGGAAATCCTATTCTGATGGCATTCGAATCGTCCTCGGGACACGGAGAACGAATATGTACGGCAACACCTTCTAAATTCGAAAATTCAAGATTCGTGAAATTCCCGGACAACCAGCGGAGTGGGCACTCGAGCGCATCCGCCCTTTATCACGAATTTGACCTATACACTCGGTGACTTCTGCAGCTTCTGACAACGCGGCAACTCTGCTGCGATTAATTGATTTTCTAAGCGCGCACCGGGCGGTAACTGACAAGCTGGCGATCGAACATGTCTATCAGCCTGCGCAACGGGTGGCCGGCAATATCACCATAGGCGATGATTGCGCGGCTATACCGGATGGCGACGATTTCCTGTTGATGGCGGCGGAAGGCATTTTGGAGTCATTCGTTGCAGAAGATCCCTGGTTTGCCGGTTACAGCTCTGTGATGGTAAACATCAGCGATATCGCGGCAATGGGCGGTCGCCCGCTCGCTATAGTAGACGTGCTCTGGACGCCGGATTTGCCGGCATCGACGCCCATCTGGGAAGGTATGGCGGCAGCGTCGCGCGCTTACCAGGTTCCTATTGTTGGCGGGCACACAACTCTCACTAACGCCTCCTCCATTCACTTGGCGGCGGCGGTGGTCGGGAAAGCCAAAAACCTGATCACTAGTTTCGAAGCCTGCGCAGGTGACGACTTGTTGATAGCGGTAGACCTCCGAGGAAATTATCGCGGAGACAAGCCGTTCTGGAACGCCAGCGTCACGGCGCCCGAAGGACGGCTTCGCCTGGATTTAGAGCTGTTGCCAAGGTTGGCCGAAGCCGGCTGGTGTCGAGTGGGCAAAGATATCAGCAATGGGGGTGTGATCGGAACATTAGCGATGTTATTGCAATGCTCCGGAACCGGTGCGGAGCTCTGGCTTGAGGAGATTCCGCGGCCCTCTGGTATCGAATTGGATCGATGGTTAATTTCCTTCCCCAGTTACGGGTTTCTACTTTCGGTCCGGCCGGACAGAAGCGCTGAGGTCGCCGGGTTATTCCACGGGCGAGATATCGCCTGCTCCCGGGTTGGGATCGTGAAGGAAAATGACGGCCTTCTGCTAACCTACGGCCAGGCAAGGCAGGCGTTTCCGGTGTGCCTTAGTCGAGGGCATGGGATTTAGGACAGGATCTGCAGCTGGAGGTGCTGGCAGATCAAACCGCCGAGAGAACAGGCCCGTCATGGCGGGGCGAAAACCTAGGCGCGCCAAATGGTTCTTTTATCCCAGTTCGCAAACCCGCGCTGGGTTTGAGCAGAAACCAAAGGTGTTGTTTTGCCCAGAGGCGGTTCGGTCCCTTGAACGGCGATTTTCTTGAGTCCTTCTCTTCGTCAGCTATGGCACCAAAGGTAGCGCTTAAATACCTCTCCTCGATAAGGCTAGTCTTTTACCCGACGGACCAATCCAGCACGAACGGGATTCTTGTCCATGTAAGTCCGTTTATTCACCAGGTCCTCATAACAACGTAGCCGGTGGTGAAAAGAGCCCGCCCGCCATCGCCATTCTCGATTTCTGAGTAGCCTGGCCATGCCTCGCTTCCAAACGGAGAGCCAATCATCGAATGGGAGCCATCTTTCTCCGGGCTCAGCGAAGAAATGAACATGGTCCGGCATTAGTACATAAGCGGTGACCATCCAACTCGTGTGCCGAAGCCAAGCGGCTCGAACGGCAGCGTGAACCTTCGGGTTGGCTAACCATCGTTTTCGATTTTGTGTGCAAATGGTCGTGTCGACGACGGTTGGTATCGATTCATCGATTAGGACGCCACGGGCGGGGTGCCTTCGAGGATTTAATAACATTGATATGTCAGGTAATGAATTGACGCGAATGCAAGATCAGATTTCCCGTGGAAACGCCTTGGCGTCTCGGCTCAAACCCGGCGCGATTTGCCAATTAGAATAAAAGAACCGCTTGGCGCGCCGAGCTTTTCGCCCCACCACGAATGGCTTTGTTTTCGCTCGCAGCTACCTTCCACCCACGCTTCCTAGATCCCCGATCCTAGATCCTGCATACCTACGTGCTCCGTGTTCGCGGCGGCAGCGTGGCTCCATCGTGCCAGGTACCTTTGATCAGCACTTCCTTTGGATGATCGGTGCGACCGGTCGGATTGGAGTTCAGCTTTTCTACCACTAAATCCAAAGCAGCCGACCCAACTGCTGAAAGGTTTCCGTCGATGCCGGCGGCCTGGCCCATTTCGTCTGAGTTCCGGTACAAGTAAGCAAGCCCCAGATCTTCGGGAACAGTGTATCCGCGTTTTGCCAAAAACCGTCGGACCGGGACTTTGTAGACCAGCAGCGAATCGGGCCGGTTGGCAGCGAGCCACAGATCGAATGCTTTCGCGTCATCGGCTTCGCAGGGGATGAAAGGTTCACACCGATTACTCTTTGGTAACTGCCGTTGCCAATCGAGGAAAGCTCCCGACCAGAGATTATTCGAAATCTGGTTATTAAGCTCCGGGACAACCAATGCGGGTCGCCGGTATCCTAGTTGCCACATTCGATTCAGCGCGAGTTGTACGTTGTAAAACCCGTGAAAATTCGCCCGGTCCACAGCTGCAGACCGAAAGTAGGCGCTCAGTCCGGCCACAGCGAATTCTTCCGTTGGGAAAAGGATCCGCTCGGTTTCCTCTCGGGAGAATCCTAACAAGACACCTCGGATACCTCGGGTCCGCAGAGTCGATTGCAGGCGCACCGGATCGCTCCTGTACTCACCCAGCGGAAAAACTTCTACGCGGAACCCGAGCCCAGCGGCCCGGGATTGAATCCCTTCAAATTCCCAACGGCAGACATCTTTCGAGCGCCAGCTTTCCCGGCCTCCATAATTGGTGACTAGCGCAATCACATCAACTTCACCGGCACCTCCGCGCCGACGGCGGCTGGCCATGAGAGCGCTCACTAAAGGGTTGGGACGATAGCCCGCTTTTTCGGCGGCATGTTCGACTCGGCGCCGAGTTTCGGTGCCGATTCGCGGGTCATTGCGCAAAGCTCGAGAAACGGTCGAGGGGGAGACGCCGAGCAGCTGGGCGATTTCCGCCATTCGAACTGTCTGAATTTGTCTCAAAGTACTCCTTTTTACCACCCAGCCACCGTCGCGACTTCAAATTATGCAACGATATGCGCGCCGAGTGCTCAACGATTGCGCAACAATATGCGCACAAAATGCAAAGCCACAACTCCTTTGGGTTCATCTGATGCTCTTCCCTTTAACGAAGCAATCCGCTTCGTTAACCACAACTCCACCTATGCCCATCGTCCCAAAAGAGATGAACAAGAAGGGCGACTTTCTCGTAGACTATGAGGAGAAGGTCTTTCCCGATGTTAAAGCTGAACCCGGCGAGAAAGCGCTCGTCACCTTTCACACTGTGGCCTTTGAGGGTTCGATATCAATCGTAAACACCCTGGTCGCCACTCGCCTGCAAAGGAAAGGATACGAAACCTCCATCTTGCTCTATGGCCCCGGAGTAACCATGGGTTTCCAACGCGGATTTCCTACCCTGGGCGACGAAGCCTTTCCTGGGCATCTGTTTGTGAATCAGCGTATGGAAAAGTTCATGGAAGAAGGAGGCAAGATTTACGGCTGCCGCTTCTCGACTCAAGCTCTTTATGGACAAACGGAGAAAGCCTTCATCCCTGGGATTCGGCCAATCAACCCATTGGATGTCCTTGATCTCATCCTGCTTCACAAGAAGGCCGGCGCAGTGATTATCGACTCGTGGACCGTCTAAGTGCACCGGATCAATGATAGCCCAAGCGCGGTTGAGGCGCCGCGGGCCTAGTTCCATGAAACGAATCAAAGCAGCGGC
>JAFAVN010000607.1 GCA_019242435.1 Verrucomicrobiota bacterium
CTGTAGAGCGCAACACATCGTACACTCCGGTGAATATTGAATCAGGAAAGCCGACGGCTCGCGTCAGCTGGTATTTTCTTTCCAGCGGGTTTCGGATCCGGCGGAGCCTCCTCGCTTCCTCCGGCGAAAACCAGCCCGGCATTTGAGACCACAAGACGGAGTTCACCACGGGATAGTCGCTTCCAAAAAGGATCCGTTCAGGGTTCTCGCGGAGCCGGGCGAGAGCTTTCAGATGGGGTAGCTGGGAAAGCGCGGAAACATCTCCGTAAAGGTTGGGGTACTGGCGGCGAAGATCTAAAAACTCGCTAGAATAGTCCCGCGCCCACAACAGCGCAGGCGCACCACAGTGTGCGGCAATCACACTAACGCCTTCGTCCAGCGCAGGCCGTAAACAGTTCGGATCGCACAAATCAGGCCGATAGGTCGGCAGGGAAAACTCGCCTCCGGTATGGGCAAGCAGAGGCAGCCCGTGATCCGCCATCCTTTTCCAGAAGGAGCGGTAGCGCACCGGATCTACGACTTGAACACAGGGTAACAACTTAAGTAAGACAGCACCGGATTCGACTCCGGCATCCAGCAGCTCCAAGGCGTCCTTTCGGGCCGGATGAATCGAAATACCCGGGAGAAACCTGCGATCCTGCTTAGCAAGCTCCAAGACATACTGGTTCGGGACATAAAGCCGCGACAGATCCGGCCGCCGCATGCCATCTTCCTGGTAAACGTCGTCACACGCCAGCAGCACGACACCGGCGAGTGAAGATTGGTCAAGCCATCGGCAAAGTTGGCGAACGTATATAGAATCAAGATCACGGCTTCCGGTTGGCTCGCAGATACCAATGTTGCGGGCCATCATGCGAATGAAAGGAGCCTGCCACCAAACGCTATGGACCCGGCATCCTGAGCCGCTCAGGCCATTACCGATGATGTGGACATGAAGGTCGATAGGGCTCACGGTTTGCAGTTCACAGTTCGCGATTTCTTTTCACTCAGGCTCCGGAAAGACGCCCCCCAATCGATTCGAGTTCCAGCTTTCCGGGTGGCCCTGGCCGCCGACACCACCCCAACTGTAAACCGTGAACTGCGAACCGAGAACTCTATTCGCTTTCCGCCCAACGATGGGTTCCGGGCGCCGGCAGACCAATTTGATCCAGGATACGGTGCACGACCGTATCGGCAGCGTCGGCTATGGTCTGAGGCAGGCTGTAGAAGGCCGGGCTGGCCGGGAGCAATACGGCTCCCGATTCCAGCAGAGAACAACAGTTCCTGGCGTGAATGAGGTTCCACGGTGTCTCTCTTGGAACCAGGATGAGCTTTCTTCGTTCTTTCAAGAAAACATCCGCCGCCCGCAGAATCAATGTTTCGCCGGTGCCCGCGGCAATTCGCCCGAGCGTGCCCATCGAACATGGGACCACCACCATCGCGTCAAAAATTGCTGAACCGCTCGCAAACGGCGCGTTCATCGACTTGTCGGCATGCTCCCGGACGTTGCCCGGTACCCGTAGTTTTCCAATTTCGTCGATGACTACCTGTTTCGCGTAGCCGCTAAGAACCAGATGGACCTCATTCTGGTTGCAATCGATCTGGTCAAGCAGCCGCTGCAGGTAAACCATGCCGCTCGCCCCCGTTGCCGCGATTACCAATTTCATTGGTTCAAGAATTCACCGTTCAAGATTCGCGGTTCACCGTTCACGGTTCGCGGTTGATTCGGTTGAAAAACGGGCGCCGGCAAAGTGGGTTTGGGACATCGCGTTACTTCTGACCCTGTTATCAATCCTCTTGTGGGTCGCATGACTTCCGGAATAGCTGAGCGATCAGCAACGCCCCTCGGTAATGGACTGGCGACGCTCACACCTGATTCCACGACTTCGAACCGCGAACCGTGAACCGCGAACCATGAACCGCAACCCCATCACAGGTAGCCTCCGGTAGCAAGACGTTGAGTCAGGCCCCTGAACCTGCCAAAAAGGTCCTGGTATTTGTCAGCGTTCTCTTCCCGCGGTAAAGCCCTTGATTTCTCGTCAATTTTCACTGCCCGAGAAACCTGCTCCTGAAGATTGCTCGACTTATTATTCACAAGATTATTAACCCAGGCGGCGTGTAGAGCAGCCCCTAAAGCAGCGCCTTCCGCCGTCGCCAGGCACACTACCGGTACCCGAAACGCGTCAGCGCAAATCTGCCGCCAGACTGCGCTTTTACTGCCCCCGCCGGTCAGACGAATTTCTGTTGGTTTAATTCCCAGCGTCCGGAATCGATTTAGTCCGTACACCAAACCCAAAGTGACACCTTCCATGGCCGCCCTGGCCAGGTTTGGTGGTGTGAAATTGGCCGTGGTCAACCCGTGAAACACGCCGGTGCCGTCCGGTAAGTTCGGTGTACGTTCGCCATTGAGATAAGGCAGGAAAACGACCCCATTACTGCCGACCGGAGCGGAAGCCACAACTTCATTAAATTTGGGTATATCCCAACCGAAAAGCTTCCGCACGTGTTCGGTGGCAACCGTTACGTTCATCGTACAAATCAACGGCAGCCAGTTATCCGTACTGTCGCAAAAGGCTGCCAACTCGCCTTGGGCATCGATTACCGGGTTTGTGGAAAAAGCGTAAATGGTCCCGGATGTCCCCAGGCTGGCTGTGACCACTCCGGCTTTTACGTTTCCGGTACCAATCGCTCCCATCATATTGTCCCCTCCACCGGCGGAAACGACTGGTGATTTCCGCAGCCCCCACTGCTGTCTTAGATTCTCACGCAATAATCCGACCGCCCGGCGCGAAGAGCCGAGCGAGGGCAATGCTTCCTCAAGATCGGGATCGATAAACTCGATCACCGGTTCGCACCACCGTCGACTTCGCACATCCAGCAATCCTGTCCCGGAGGCATCGCCGTACTCCATCCGTTTCTCTCCAGTGAGCCAATAATTTATGTAGTCGTGCGGGAGAAGGATGCTCGAAACGGACGAATAATTCTCAGGCTCGTTTTGCTTGAGCCAGAGGATCTTCGGCGCTGTCCACCCGGGAAGCATACTGTTCCCCAGCAGCTTGATCAGCGAAGTTTCGCCTCCGAATTCCTCAATAATCTCCTGGCATTGCGGAGCGGTGGAAGTATCGCACCAGAGCTTGGCCGGCCGGATCACTTGATTGGAGGCGTTGAGAACCACGAGGCCATGCTGTTGTCCGCTGACACCGATCGCCTCTATCTCGTCAGCTCGTTTGCCAATTTGCCGAATGCATTCCTCGATAGTCTCACCGGTGGCATCGATCCACTCCTGGGGATCCTGCTCCATATGGCCCGGCGGAAGATTCGGAATAAGATCATAGGTTTTTTGAGCCGACGCCAAAATTTCCCCGTTCTCGAGGTCTACCACGATCGATTTCGTGCTCTGGGTTCCGCTATCAATGCCGATGTAAAGCATAGATGCCGAAGACTGCCACAGATCAGTGAGATCGTACACACCAGTTGGAGCGCAAAGTGAAAACTATCACCGGCTTGTAGCTCAGACCGCTAACCTGTGGCAGTCTTTCAGATCTATGGTCAAGAAGCTACTCCATACCCGTTATCGTGTTTCCGACCTGGAAAAGACGGTTTCTTTTTACAAGGACGTTCTCGGATTGAAGGAAGTACGGCGGCACACTTCGCCGCGCGGTTCACAACTGGTTTTCCTGCAGGCCCCGGGAAGCGAGGAAGAAATCGAGCTGTGCAAGTTTGACGAAAGCGGCCCGGTCAATGTGGGCACGGATATCACCCATCTGGCTTTTGAAGTCGATGATTTGGAAGCCTTTGCCAAGCACGCAGCGGCGAAAGGATACCCGTTGAGCGATGGTCCGACAAAGACCGGCTCAGGCGGGGCAATCGCGTTCATCGATGCACCGGAAGGATACGAAGTCGAGCTGATTCAGCACGCAAAATAGCGACTCCACCGGTCGCAGTTTGTAAGCCTTAATTCGCCTCAGGCTTCCAGAGTTCAACCAGTTTTCCGGTTTGGACGTCATCGATTCAAATGACCGCCGATCGTGTCTGGACCGACTTTCGTCAGCTGCGGGAGTTGACGCCGCTGGTCTTGTGCTTGACGAACTCGGTAGTACGCGAATTCACCGCCAATGCACTGCTCGCGTTAGGAGCGTCTCCTATTATGTCCGATGCAGCCGAAGAGATCGTGGAGTTGGTCGGCATTGCCAACGCGCTGAATCTGAACATAGGGACTCCGACACCCCGGAGCAGCGAAGCGATGGAGGTGGCGGCCCGGGCAGCTAACTCCAGGCAGATTCCGTTGGTACTCGATCCGGTTGCGGTTGGCGCGACTGAGCTAAGGCGCGATTTAGTGCACCGGCTTCTAAGGATCGCAGGTCCGACTGCGATCCGAGGAAATCAGGCGGAGATCGCGTTCATGGCCGGTCTTCCAGCTCTCGCCCGCGGAGTTGATGCGGCGGGAATCTCTGACCACGCACGGGTCGCAACTCTTCAATTGGCAAAGGACCTTGGCTCCGTCATCATCGCCAGCGGCCCTATCGACTATCTATCCGATGGCAACAAGGTTATCGCTCTGGAAAACGGGCACCCGCTGATGCCTCGGGTGACCGGCTCTGGATGTGTAGCTACCGCTGTCGTAGCTGCATTCCTAACGGTTGATCCCGAACCATTATCCGCAGCAATTTCCGCTATGACGGTCATGAATATCGCAGGCGAGCTCGCTGCTGAGCGCTCCGGAACCGGGGGACCCGGCAGTTTTCGGGTTAGCTTTCTAGACGCATTTGATGAGCTGCAGCCCGAGTATCTGGAGCAGCGAATGAGAGCGTCCGAGGTCTGACCGACGCGAACCCCACCGCATTATCAACTTTTCGCGCTGCCTGATGTCAATTCAGCCCCGCATCGATCCCCCCAAGATTCGCTTTGCCTTTGATCGTTTTTGAGCGTTGTTTTCTTTGCTTTTGGCGGTAGGTGCCGCCTTGAATTTGTAAATCATATTGTCAGGTTGCTGCCTATCCGGCAGCCGGACAATGCCATGGCATCTGCCAATACCGGGCTCGGAAGCGGCTCGGCGGTTTTCGGCGCAGCAGACGAATCACGAAAAGGGTTTCGCTTCCCCTGAAAGCGATCTTAGGTCAGGAAGGGAGCCTCGCCCAACAACGCTGGGCTCTGCAACCCGCCGGATCGCCACCCGCTCGTTGCCGGCGTTGATGTGCGTTGTCAGAGTTCACGTGCGTTCCCACCATTGCCGTCGGCGTTCCCCGGGTCCAACTTCCGTTTATGCCTAGCTTGACCACCGAGGCTGAACAGTTCGAAAAAATCCGGACCAAGGTGTTCGTTAATTCGGAAGCCGCCGTCCGCGAATTAGGGTCTGCAATCGGCGCATTCATCCGGCAGCGCCAAGCCGAAAACCGGCGCGCAGTTTTGGGATTGGCCACCGGCTCAACACCAGTGAGGCTTTATCAGGAGCTGATTCGGCTGCATCGGGATGGGCTCTCTTTCCAGAATGTCATTACATTCAACCTGGATGAGTACTACGGTTTGCCGCCGGATCATCCGGAAAGCTACCGCCACTTCATGGAAGTCCAGCTTTTCCGTCACATCGATTTGCCACCGGCGCAAGCTCATGTCCCGAACGGTTTGATCGAACGCAACCAAGTTTTCGAGTATTGCGCGAACTACGAGGCCCAAATTGCGGAGGCGGGCGGAATTGATATCCAGATTGTGGGCATCGGCCGGACCGGACACATCGGATTTAATGAGCCGGGGTCAAGTCTGGACTCACGAACGCGACTCGTCGCCCTCGATCGACTGACGCGACGCGATGCAGCCCGCGATTTTCGCGGCGAAGCGAATGTACCGGCTTACGCCCTCACCATGGGAATCGGCACCATCCTTGAAGCCCGCCAAATCAGACTTCTGGCGTGGGGCGAATCGAAGGCTCTGGTCCTCCGTTCCGCGATCGAAGGTCCAGAAACGACTGCCGTGCCGGCAAGCTTCCTGCAGCGTCACTCGGACTGTCGTTGTTACCTGGATCATGCGGCCGGCAGCGAGCTCACTCGTTTCCGAACGCCCTGGAAGGTCGGTCCGGTTAAATGGGATCCCGGCCTCACCCGGAAAGCCGTGACCTGGCTAGCCGAGACGCGGGAAAAACCAGTCCTGCGGCTCCGGGACGAGGACTACACCGAAAACGCGTTGGCGTCGCTCTTGGTCGAGACCGGCTCGGCTTATAGCCTGAACATTCGGATCTTCAACGAGCTTCAACATACGATTACGGGGTGGCCGGGAGGCAAGCCCAACGCGGATGACACAAATCGCCCGGTACCGGCAGAACCGCCGTTCAAACGGGTAATTATACTAAGTCCGGAACCTCTGGATGCAGAGATTGGAATGGCAGGTACGATTCACCGGCTCGTTAACCAGCAGCATGAGGTGACCCTGGCGTATCTCACGTCCGGAAATTTAAGCGTGCCGGATAGCGAAGCCCGAATGGCATTCAGCCTTCTAAACGAACTCGGCGTATCGAAACCGGACTCATTGGCCCATCTCGATCAATTGGCCGCGGAAACGAACCGGAAGGCTCCGTTTGATGAAGACAGCCGGGAGCTTCGCCAGTTCAAAGGTTTGATCCGCAGAGCGGAGGCTCGCGCCTCGTGTCAGATCCTGGGTTTAGCGTTAGATCGGGTTCGTTTTCTCGACTTGCCATTCTATCAGCGGGGGCGGTACCGGCAGTTCCGGTGGGGATCGGAGGACGTGAAATCGGTCGTAAATTTGATGTGCTCGTTGGAACCTCATCAGGTTTATGTAACCGGCGTAGGCGCGGACCCTAGCAGTGTTCCCGGAATTGCTTACCAATTGGTTTCGGCGGCGTTAGAAAATTGCGGCAAAGAACCTTGGTTTCCAAACTGCCAGTTCTGGGTTTACGCATCGAATGAAAGGCCTTGGCCCCCGCACGAGATTGACATGGCGATACCGCTGAGCCCGGCCGAACTTGCCATCAAATTGGATTGTCTTTATCATCATCGCTCGCAAAGAAGCCAGACTCCGTTCACGGAGACTCAAGCCGGAGAAGGATGGCAGCAAGCAGAGCAGATCAACCGGGCCACCGCGCGACAATATGATCTTCTCGGATTAGCGGAATACGAAGCGGTCGAATCATTCCGGGCCCAAAAAGGCGGTCGTAATCGCTAGCGCCGGTGTCCGGTCCGAGGCAGGCAATTAAGTGCGGAAACGACAGGGTCGATGAAATCATTTCAAAATCGCTTGCCACCGGTTGGTTTCCCGTTATGCATATGTACAGCGCCTGCATATTTGTGCACGTGCCGCCGCTATTCTAGAACCCCTGGACATAATGAAAATCCGCTTTGCCCGGCCTAGTCCTCTGGCAGTGTTTTCGACTGCCAATCTGCCGCCGCGCCAACGGGTTCGTCCAGCCTTCCCGGGAGTCCCAAGAACCTGAGAGCCTGGCACCTCACTCTGACGTTCTCGATTCAAAAATGAACGCCACCATACGGAGTGTTGCTAAGCTCGCCGGAGTAGCTTCCAGCACCGTCTCCCATTTCCTGAACCGGACCGCGCCGCTGTCGGCCGCGACCGCGCTTTGCATTTCCGAACGCGACCCGGAGCGCCAGCATTCCCGGAAAATATCGTACTCGCGCCGACTCTGAAAGTCCGCGGGTCTGCAGCGTCACTGAAGAAAGGAGGTGTAAACGGCAACGGCTGAAATTCGATCGGAAGACACGCCATCGGCCAACGGGCAGTCCATCCTAACTTAAGAAACAGATTTGCTGCCGGTCAATCCAGCAAGGACCTATTTTCTCACCTGAAATTCAAAAGTCTCCGCTTCACTAAAAAGTGGAAACTAACAAATACCCTCAAGCCCACTCTCTCCTCAAATTATATGATTAGACTTATTCGCAGGTTAGCCCTGAGTGCGACCTGCTTGGCATTGACTGCCGGCATTGCCGGCGCCTGGACCCTGGAAGAGGCAGCAAAGCCTTACAAAGGGACTCAAATATCTGTGATCTTTCTCGATCGGCCCGGCTATCGAGCCATCATGAAGATGCTCCCGGACTTCGAGAAACGAACAGGTATTAAGGTAAACTATGAGATCGTACCGTATGAAAGTACTTTGGAGAAGGAAGTCCGTGACTTCTCATCTAACGGAGATCTTACGGTTGCCCTGGTTGATCTGGTATGGATCGGCACGTTTGCCGACTCAGACTACATTGTTTCCATCGACGATCTGAAGAAGCAATTCCCTAATATCTTCGATCCCAACTATGAGCTTTCGGATTTCTTCCCATTACTGCTGAACGCATTCGGCACATGGAATGGGACTGTCTATGGACCGCCCTTTGATAACTACTCGGGTCTTCTGTTCTATAATAAGAAGATGTTGAAGGACGCCGGGTTTGATAAACCGCCAGACACCTGGGACGATTTGCTTAAAGTCTTCGCTCCCAAACTTACCCAGAACGGCAAGTTCGCTTACGCTCTTCAGTCACGCCGCGGCGAGACGCAATCGTGCGATAGTTTCATGCGTTTTATTTGGCCCTGGGGCGGCTCACTTTTAGACGCCAAGTTCAAATCAAATCTGTTGAGTCAACAGTCTCAGGAAGGACTTAACTTCCGGCAGCAACTGATCAAATACATGCCGCCCGGCATTGTTGATTTCGACCATATTGAGGCGGTCAATGCATTGGCTCAAGGTCAGGTGGCCATGATCACCGAGTGGTCCGCGTTCTACTCCACGCTGGCAGATCCGAAGTCCTCAAAGATCGTGGATGACTTGGGCGTCGCACCGGAACCGAAAGGACCGGCGGGCCGCAAACCAGCCCTGGGCGGTTTCTCGTTAGCAGTGGCAAAACAAGCTAACGATAATCAGAAAGCGGCTTCTTGGCTTTTCATCCAGTGGGCTACTTCTAAGGACACTGCCAAGGAATATGTTGAGAATGGCGGGGTCAGCGGGCGCCAATCGACCTACAAGGATCCCGAACTGGTTAAGAAATATCCATTCATCGAACCCATGGTTGAATCCTGGCAGCAGGGCGTCCCAGAGTTCAGGCCCCGGTTCGCAGAATGGCCGCAGCTCTCCGAAATTGTTGCCGAAGTTGGCACCAACATGATGATCGGCAGCACCTCGATCAAACAAGGCTCCGAAGAAATCGGAAAACGAGTCGAAGACGTGCTGTCAAAAGCCGGTTACTACGACGGCAAGAAAAAGTTAGCTCAATAGGACATTAAAAACCGCATGGCCCCGGTACCTGGTATAAACTCGATGTTACCGGGGCCATCCGAAGAGTACCAATACCATAGCTAGAACGACTCACGAGGCCGGAAAAACCTTGGACGAAGGCGGCCATCACTAGACCAATCTGGAATAACTAACTATGCCCACAGCCAAGAAGAGCTACTCGACGGGCGCTTTCTGGTTCGTTGCCCCGGCAATGATCGTGCTGCTGGTGGTCGGCATCATTCCATTATTGTTCGCGCTCTGGACATCATTCCAACAATTCATTCTCCCGAAGGTCCACTTTAAGGGCGCTTTTGCCGGCATTTGGCCTATTTTCGACGCTCCTTTTGTTTGGCTGTCGAACTATCGGGACCTGCTCTTTGACGAATCATTTCGGGATGCGCTCGGCCGTTCGTTTCTCTTCTTGATCATCAATTTGCCGATTCAAGTAATCCTCGGTCTGATTATTGCCTTGCTGCTACATCGGCCAGGCCACGAGTGGCTCAAGAATGTCACCCGCATTGCTTTGGTAATCCCAATGGCGACCACCTTTGCAGTCGTCGGGTTGATCGGACGCCTTCTGTTCAACGGCGACTTCGGTATTAACAATTACTTTTGGAACCTGTTTTTCGGTCACAAGATGGAGTGGCTGGCCGACCCGAATCTCGCATTTGTGAGTATATCCATAATGGATTGCTGGCAGTGGACGCCTTTCTGCGCCCTGGTCTTATTTTCGAGTTTAACCATGGTGCCAATCGAAATTGAGGAAGCAGCCAAGCTGGAGACGGACAGATGGTGGCACATTCTGCGCAAAGTTCAGTTGCCATTCTTACTACCGGGGATTACCGCCATTTTGATCCTCAGAACCGCGGATATTCTCAAAATGTTCGACGTGGTCTTCATCATGACTCGTGGCGGGCCTGGCGCTGCTACTGAACTGATAAGTATTTATATCCAGCGAATCGGTTTTCGGTCATTCGAGCAGGGTATGGCCTCGGCTCAGGCAATCGTGCTTCTGATTATCACCATTATTTTGTCCCGTCTTTATATCAGGTTCATTTATCGTGAAGTCTGAAAACTCTACTCCCAAGGTGAATAACGAGCACCTTCGTTATCGCCCGAAACCAAATATCGGCCACTTGCTGGTCCTGTTGTTGATCATTGTATTTTGTGTTTTTCCGTTTTACTGGATGATCGCTACTTCGCTGAAAAATCAGCAAGATATTCTCTCCCCCACTCCAAAGTTCCTTTTTTCGCCAACCTTGGAGAACTACCAGCGCGCGGTGAGCAAGTTTGATGTCGCTCTCAGTTTAGAGAACTCTTTGATCGTTGCCGTGACTACAACGCTGCTCTCGTTGTTATTAGGTACTCCTGCTGCCTATGCCATTGCCAGATTTGAGTTCAAAGGAAAAAAGGACCTCTGGTTCTGGTTTATCACTAACCGAATGTTAAGTCCGATCGTGCTCGCATTACCCTTTTTCATCCTGGCTCGCAACCTGAAACTACTGGATAGCCAGGTAGTACTGATTCTGATTTATCTCACTTTCAATGTGCCTATCGTGATCTGGATCTGTGCCGACCAGTTCCGAAATATACCGAAGGAGCTCGATGAGGCTGCTACTCTGGAAGGCTATAATTCTTTTTCGATTTTCTGGCGCATCGGGCTTCCGTTAGTCGCCCCCGGGATAGCGGTTTCCGCAATTTTCAGTTTTATCTTCTCCTGGAACGAACTGTTGTATGCGCTGGTTCTGACCCGAAAATACGCCCAGACCGCCCCGGTCGTAGCCACGAGTTTTATGAGCGGCTACGAATTGCCCTGGGGGCAAATCATGGCTACCGGAACGATGATCGCGCTACCGGTTATTATTTTCAGTATCATTGTTTCCCGGCAGTTAGTAGGCGGCCTGACCATGGGTGCGATTAAGTAAGGTGGTAATGGAGCGATCGAAGGGGAGAGATGGAATGGTAGGAAAGTTGAAGGGGTCGACCCATAATTGGTGGGACGAAAACCCGAATTCGCAGAGCCTATGTCGCGGTCCGGTTCCATGGTTCTCTGCGAAGTCGGATTTTTCGCCCGGCCGTAATCGATTCGCCTAACTAAAGAACACCGAGACATGGTCTGTAACCGCTTCGCGGTACCCGGTGACGTCGTTAGCCGAAAATCGGAATAAAATAACTTATTAATGAAATGTATTGAATATTAGTAACACCTGATATAAATGTTTTTATGTGCTTCTCATCCACCCAATATTCCTGCTCTTCCTCCTCAGCCCTATCCTTAACGGCCAGCTTCGGTCGGAGGTCCGGACCTTCGTTCAAAGAGCTGTTCCGGAAGGGATCATTGTTTTTTGCGGCGATGCACAGGCCGGAGACCATACCTACGAATTGTTTCTTCTCCGGCAGCATGAACGTCGTGGCATTTTTATCGTTGGTCAGGCTGATTCCACCCGATCGCAAATTGTTTACGCCGACACCTCTCTCGACTTAGCCGCCGGCCAAGGTTTTATTCCGCCTGAAGTGGTTGACCACTTGGCGGGATTGCTCGCCGTTACTTCTCCGGAAAACGCTATGTCCAGTCCGGCTGATCCTAGCGACATCTACCCGATCGGGGCCGCCCTGAACACCGCGATCCAGCCGATTGCCGGTTTTATGTTCCGGTCGAACAGCACCGTCGAGATCCTTCGCGAACTGCAAGAATCAGACGCTATTCCGATTGACCCGGCGCAAGCGCCCATTGGAGCGATTCTCATTTCTCCTACGGTTTATTCCCGGAATGGTCCTGTGTTGATAGGGGCAGTCGGGATTCTCGGCTTGGATCGCCAGGTTTATGAGCCCGACTTTGGAAAAGGCGGTTCTTGGGTTCCTCGTGGAACCTTGAACGACTGGATCAAGCGCAACAATTACACCCGCCAACTTTTCGGTTTTTTGCTCCGAGCGCATCCGGCGGTTGTTCGATGAAGAACACAGCCCCATGGCACAGTTCTGGTGGCGCTGGATCTTGGCAACCATTGTCATCGCGACCAGTTCGGGGTGTGATGATTCCGCTGAGCAAGGCATCGGGCTTGGATCCTCGGATAGTCCTTCCCAGAGCGACCTGGCTCAGGGGATACAGATCGCAAATGCGATATCCGGTGTTCAACCCATCGGCAGCGCTCTGGGCGCATCCGGTTTCGGTTCACCCCAGGACCCCAGTCAATTCGACACCGCCTCTTTCGTATCCAGCAGCACCGCAAAGATCGATACTGACGGTGATCCTTCGGAGCAAGGGTACGACCCGAACTGGAACGGTCACACTTCCGGGCTCATCGACGGTCAACCGGTTAATTCAGCGGAATACGCGTATGTCGTCATGTCACCAGAACAGATGGCGGCAAGCGGGGTTGAAATTGGTGATTGGGCACAGGTCACTAACAATGCCACCGGGCAGAGTGTCTGGGCCCGGATTGAAGACGCTGGACCGTCAGGCGGTACCGGCGAAATATCAGAAGCTGCGGCAACCGCGGTCGGGATTCAGTTTCAGAAGAATTCGTGGACCATCGGCAACCCAACGGTAACGGTCCAGGCCTTTGCCGGAACACGCTCGCTCAGAGGCGGAGGTTAGGAAGGTAATGAAAACC